>CAZXTT010000148.1:0-5931 GCA_964643775.1 uncultured Rhizobiaceae bacterium
GCTTAAGGTAAGATGTGTGGCTAACGTCGAGATGAGGGTGCCGGAGAGTTTCGATGGCATTGGACGCTCCTTTTGTAGAAGGCAGAGTCGTCCATTTCATCTGATTCTCCGGCTCCTCGCCAGTTGTGTCGTGTAGTGTGGCCACTATTACCGGCGGACAAAAAGCCCTTGATATTTTGGCTATTTGACGCTGGCATCCATGCATTTATTGAGACCAGACCCTAGGGCCTGGACTCAATGAATGCATGGCGCAAGTGTTCGCGCGGGGCCTTTGCGACATTGTCACTGAAAATCCTCTCCGCCTGCATTCATTTGCCGCCACCATCCACATGCACTCGAGAGGACGAGCCGATGAAAAGGATCATGCTGCAGGATACATATCCGGTTCACGTGCTGGAGGTGGCCAAGAGCGATACGTCATTCAGGAGCGTCGACGAGGTGCTGGCCTTCCTCAAGGGGAAGATCGAGGCCCACCCGAAGGCCACCTATATCGCCACCTTCGACCATTACTCCCACACCAGGGCCCTGGGCGGCGAGATAGCCGCGGGCATGAAGGATGCGAAAAACATCGTCTTCTGCTTCGGGGTCAAGCTGCCGGGGCCCGCGGTGCTGGCCGTGCGCCCGCGCTCCATCGGGGTGGCCGACATGGGCGAAAAGTTCGTCATAAGCTTCATGGAAGCCCCCATGCCCATGGCCAACGACGCAATGAGCGAATGGCTGGGCCTGATAGCCGACAGGCGGGGTGAGGGAGCAAGCTGAATCGGGAGCGGGAATGGCGGAAGGCCGTTGCGCCCGTCATTCCCGCTTTTTCTCCCGCTATTTCCACGTTCTCATCGGCGTTTTCCGCCCCACTCGTCATTTCCGGGGCTTTATCGCCTTTCCCGCTCCACTGCTGTCATTCTCCGGCTCGACCGGGGAAGCCATGCGGCGTTATCGCCATTTGCGGTGAGCGAGAATGGTCGGTAATCCGCCCCTTGCGGCCATGAAGCCGTTGCGAATGCTCCTTAAAATCATTCGAGCTATGGTGAGAATAAGAAGTGAGAATCAGAGGAGTGGCAAGCCTCATCGCCGTGCTTCTGCCATTCCGCTGCAAGGGATTTAAATTCCGCATGGTTTCCCCGGTGAGCCGGGGAATGGCGGTGGGGGTGATTCCAGCCAAAGTTTTGCCGGATACCCATGGGGCTAACCCATGAATAACGAGGAAGGCGTCATGGCGGCGGGGCGGGGCCGGGGCATGGACGGCCATGGCCGGAAGCGTGGGCCCGGGGGTCGTGGTCAGGGCGCGCGCTTGAGGCCCTCGGCTTGCAGGCGTTCGAGGTAGTCGTCCCACAGGGCGTCCATGTTGTAGCCGACCTCGTGGAAGTAGTCCCAGGTGTAGAGGCCGGTGTCGTGACCGTCGCTGAATACCAGCTTGACGGCGTAATTGCCCGACGGCTCGATCTTCTCGATGGTCACATCCCTTTTGCCCGGCACCGTCTTGCGCTGCGATGGGTGATGGCCCTGCACCTCGGCGGAAGGGCTGGTGACGCGCAAAAATTCCGCCGTGAACTCGTAGGAATCGCCGTTTTCGAACCTGATGAGCAGCTTGCGGCCGGAATCGCGCAGGCGGATTTCCTCCGGCCACAGGTCCATTTCGGTGTTGTCGTTCATGGTTTCGGGTCTTTCCCTGTTGTCGCGGTTATCGTGTTTGTCGTGTTCGCCGTGCTCGTGGCTCGCTCCTGAGTTTTTCAGTCCTCGAGCGGGCGGGCTTCCTCTTCCAGCATGACGGGGATGCCGTCGCGGATGGGATAGGCCAGCCGGGCGGCGCGTGATACCAGCTCCTGGCGCTCGGCGTCGTATTCCAGCGTGGTGCGCGTCCTGGGGCAGACCAGAAGCTCCAGCAGGCGCGGGTCGGTGGGATGGGTGTTTCCGCTCATCGTCCTGCCTCCCCTACGAGAACAATACCGAGGACAGGCGGCGGCGGCCCTTGACGGTCATGGGGTCGGTGGGGCCCCAGGCCTCGAAGAACTTCAGAAGCTCCTTGCGCGCCGCCTCGTCGTTCCACTGGCGATCCCTTTCGAGGATATGGAGAAGCTGCTCCATGGCTTCCTCGCGCCGTCCCGCGGCGTTGAGCAGGGAGGCGAGCTGCATGCGGGCGTCGAAATCGTCAGGGTTTTTCTCCACCTTTTCCTTGAGCTCGGCCATCTCGCCTTCGTCCACCGGCGTGGCGGCAAGCTCCAGCGCGGCGCGGGCGGCCTTTATGTCGGGGTCGTCCTGCTTGCCGGCCTCCACAGTGTCGAGCAGGGCCCTGGCGGATTCGAGCTCGCCCAGCTCCATCTGGGCGCGCGCCAGCCCGGCGATGGCCTTCATGTTTTCGGCGTCCATCTGGGCGGCCTGCGCATAGAGGGCCACCGCGCCGGTGTAGTCCCTGGTCTTCATCGCCTCGTCGGCCATCTTGAGAAGCTCCTCGACGGCCTTGCCGGGGCCGCCCAAGGATATGACCTTCTCGACGAACTTGCGCACCTGGCTTTCCGGCAGCGCCCCGGCGAAGCCATCCACCGGCTGGCCGTTCACGAAGGCATAGACCATGGGAACCGACTGAACGCGCATCTGCTGGGCCAGGGCCTGGTTCTGGTCAACATCGACCTTGACCAGCCGCACCTTGCCGGCCTGTTCCAGCACCACCTTTTCGATGACCGGGCCGAGCTGCTTGCAGGGGCCGCACCAGGTGGCCCAGAAATCGACGATCACCGGCACCTCCTTGGAGGCCTCGATGACGTCCTGGATGAAGTTGGCGGTGTCGGAATCCTTTATCACCCCGGCGGAGGCGGGCGGGGTCGAGCCGTCCGTCCTGTTGGCCGGGGTGGCCTCGCCGCCGGAGGCGGAGAAGCTGGAGCCCATGGAGAAATTCTTGTCGCTCATCTGTATTGTCCCTCAAGACGTGTAAGCCTGCTTGCTCCATTACATGGCCCATGTGGGGCCGCCATGCAATGGCGCTGTCCGCTCCGCGGCAAGAAACGGACGGCGGAAGCGGCGGGCGGCGCGGTCGTGATACTCAGATATTGGATTCGATCCACTGCTTCAGTTGCGCCGCCTGCATGGCGCCCGCCGTCTCGGCCACCACCTTGCCGTTCTTGAAAATCTTCAGGGCCGGGATGGACTGTATGCGGAAGTGGTTGGCGACCATGGGATTGCGCTCGGTGTCGAGCTTGACGAAGCGCACCCTCGGCTCCATCTCGGCGGCCACCTGGGCGAAGTGGGGGGCCATCATCTTGCACGGGCCGCACCAGTCGGCCCAGAAATCGACCACCACGGGGATGGATGTCTTGGCCACCAGCTTGCCGAACAGGGCGTCGTTGATGTCCACCGGCTTGCCGTTGAACAGCTTGCCGCCGCACTTGCCGCACTTGGCCTTGAGCGGGTCGCGCCCGGCGGGGATGCGGTTTATGGCCCCGCAGGAGGGGCAGACTATCTGCATTGTTTCGCTCATTGGTCGAATTCCCAAATTCCGTTGTCCGGGACGATATTGAGTTGTATTCCCATATGGAAAGCGTATGTGCTGATTCCAAGAGGGCGGGGCCGTCAAATCAGTGATGATTCACTCGCGGTCTGCTCGCCGGTGATTTTTACAAGGAGATTCTCATGACACGCAAGGTGGATGTCTGCATCATAGGCGCTGGTTCGGCGGGCATGTATGCCACCGGCCAGGTGGCCAAGCGCACCAAGGACTTCCTGCTGGTCAACGCCGGGCCGCTGGGCACAACGTGCGCGCGGGTCGGCTGCATGCCTTCCAAGGTGCTGATACAGGCGGCGGAGGACATGGCGCACACGGGCCATTTCGCCAAGGAGGGCATTCACGGGGCCGACAAGCTGTCGGTGGCGCTGCCGGAGACGCTGGCCTACGTGCGCGAGATGCGCGACTTCTTTGCCTCCGGCCCCGCCGGGCGGGCCGGGAAGCTGGCCGAGCACGGCAAGCTGATCGAGGGCGAGGCGAAATTCGTCGATGCCGGGGCCATCGAGGTGAACGGCGAGCGCATAGAGGCCAGGGCCTTCGTCATCGCCGCCGGATCGCGGCCCGTGGTGCCCGCCGCGTGGGTGGAGAAATTCGGCCGCGAGCGGCTGCTGACCACCGACGAGCTGTTCGAGCAGGAAGACCTGCCGAAGGACATGGCGGTGCTGGGCATGGGGGCCATCGGGCTGGAGATGGGCCAGGCGCTGTCGCGGCTGGGGATCAACATCACCGGCGTCGACATGGCCGAGACCATAGGCGGGCTGTCCGACGAGGGAGTGAGCTTCCCGGCCGTTCAGGCGATCGGCGAGGACTTCCCCATCTGGCTGGGCGCTCCGGCGGAGCTGGAGGAGGCCGACGACGGGCGCATACTGGTCAGGGCCGGCGAGCGGCAGGTGGTGGTCGACAAGGTGCTGGTGGCGCTGGGCAGGCGGCCCAACATCGACCGGCTGAACATGGAGGCCACCGGCGTCGAGCTGGACGAGCGCGGCATGCCGGTCTTCGACCGCGCCACCATGCGCATCGGTGAAAGCAGCCTGTTCATCGCCGGTGACGTAAACGGCGAAAAGCAGCTGCTGCACGAGGCGGCGGACGAGGGACGCATCGCCGGATGGAACGCGGCGGCGCTGGCCGGCGGCGGCGAGACGAGGAAATTCGCCCGCAAGGTGCATTTGGGCATAGTGTTCAGCGATCCCAACATCGCCAGCGTCGGCAAGTCGTTCGCCGAGCTGGACGCCACGCTGGGCGAGGACGAGGGCTTCGTGGTCGGCGAGCGCGACTTCTCCACCCAGGCGCGGGCCAGGGTGCTGCATGCCAACAAGGGCATGCTGCACATATACGCGCGCAAGTCCGACGGGCTGATACTGGGGGCGGAGATGTGCACGCCGAGGGCCGAGCATTTCGCCCACGAGATCGCCTGGGCCATCGAGAAGGGCATGACGGTGGCCGAGATGATCGGCCTGCCCTATTACCACCCGGTGGTCGAGGAAGGCCTGCAAAACGCCCTGCACGACGCCTATTCACAGCTCGACGAGGCGGGCAAGGTGGAGGGCATACCGGACGTGCCCTTCGCCTGATGTGGCAGGCGGCATGGCATGGCGAAAAAACGAATGGGCGGGATGACCGGTCCCGCCCGTTTCGTTTCGCGCCGCCGGTTGTTTGATTACTTGCCGCCGAAGGCTTCCGCGAGGCGGTTCATGTGGGCGGCCAGGGGGTGCGTGGTGTCCGCTTCCGGGGTGCGGCGGTTGTTTATCATGTCGTCGAGCTTGATGATGCGGGCATAGAGCTGGCGCGAGCGGGCCGCCAGCTGGCGCAGGCCGTCGGGGAGCTGCTCCTCGTTTTCCATCGGCTGGGGAGCGGCGTCGGCGAGCGATATGCGCTGCTTTTCCTCGTTGGCCGCCTCCTCGGTCAGTTCGCCGCAGCTCACGGCGCGCTGCAACAGCAGCCACGAGGCCAGTTGCATGAGGCGGGTGGTCAGGCGCATGCTCTCGGTGGCGTATGACAGGGCGGCGGGGCGGGCCAGTTTGCGGGCCTCCTCGCGGCCGGGGCCGTCCAGGTAATCGGCCGTCTCCTCGACAAGGCTCATGCCTTCGCGGAACACCCGGTCGAACTGTTCGGAACTGGTGAAGCGGGCCATGAAGTCGATCAGGTTTTCCCTTTCGCCACCTTGGGTGCTGCCGCCTGTTTTCATTGTACTCATACCCCTGTTAACTCCCGTCCACTGGGCCCCCATGATGAATTTTTCGGCTCATCAGGTCAATATGAGCCATCGTGCGGGGAGGCTGGCAAGCGCCGTGCCAAGGCAAAAAAAGAGCCGCGCAAAGGCGCGGCTCATAGTCTAACAGGGAGGCGTCAAACAGAGTGGACAGGAGCCACTCGGAAGAAATCCAGATGTCTGGATTACGTTAACCATACTAAGCGATATATCCTTACCAAAAGGTTAA
>CAZXTT010000149.1:0-10249 GCA_964643775.1 uncultured Rhizobiaceae bacterium
CTCGGCGGTGGAGTTGGAGCCGGTGCCGGCGATCACCGGCACGCGGCCCGCCGCCTCGTCGATGACCATCTCGATGACCGCCTTGTGCTCTTCCTCGCTCAGGGTCGGCGATTCGCCGGTGGTGCCCACCGCCACCAGGCCGTGGGAGCCCTGTTCGATCTGCCAGGAGACGAACTTGCGCATGGCCGCCTCGTCGATGGCGCCATCCTCGGTCATGGGCGTTATCAGGGCCGGAAAAGAGCCTCTGAATGTGGCGGTCACGGTGCTTGCTCCTGCTTGCGTTAACGGTTCCTAAACCATGCCGGGGCGAAACTGTCTCCCGCATGGTACGCGCCAGTGACCATAAACACATCGCCGCCGGGCGGGCAAGTCGGGAGACGCCACAAGCTGGCCCTTTTTTTGTCGTCATTCATCATCAGCGGACAATCCATGGCGGGCGGATGACAGCGGCAACACATCGGGGGACATGGACGACATCATGAGGCAAGCAAAAAGGCTGTTCGACGGATCAATTGCCGGTTTTGCCACGGCCATGGCCCTGACCATTTCACTTGCCGCCGGCATCCAGCCTGCGCAGGCGCGCGGCGGCGACCGCGAACCGGCGGCGCGCAATTTCACCTCCGTCGGCTCCGGCATACGCCGCGCTTCAATGCCGCGCGACGCGGCCACCGCCGCCGTGTGGCTGGCGGTGCGCGGGCGTTATGGCGAGGCCCTGCGCAAGGCGCGCACCAGCGGCGACACGGTGGCGCTCAAGGTGAGCGAATGGATATACCTGCGCGCCAAGCCAAAGGAAGCGGGGCCGGAGCGCATCATCGCCTTTGCCGACGCCAACCCCAGGTGGCCCTACGTCAAGTCCATGCGCACGACCGCCGAGCGGCTGCTGCTGGAAAACGGCGACATGGCCCGCATTCAGCGCTATTTCGCCAGCCACAAGCCACATTCGCTCAATGGCAAGGTGGCGCTGGCCTGGCTGCGCCTGCGCGAGGGAAACAAACAGGCGGCCCGCAAGCTGGTCAGCTCCGCCTGGCGCAGTCCATATCTCGGCCTGACGGCGGAGCGTTTCATCGCCGCCAAAATGCGCGGCCTGCTCAGCGCCGATGATCACCGCTACCGCTTCGGGCGCTTGATCGTCGCCCAGAAGACCATCGCCGCCATGCGCACCGCCAGGTACATATCCGGCGCCCATGTTGCCGCCGCCAAGGCGGCGCGCGCCCTGATCCGCTTCCGGCGCAACGGCCCGGCGCTCTATCGCCGCCTGCCCTCTTCCATGCGCAATCACCCCGCCCTGCGCTACGCCATGGCCCGATACTGGCGCAAGCGCGGCCCCCTGATGCGCGCCGTGGCGGCGCTGGAGAAGGCCCCGCCCAGGTCCCGCCAGTATGACCCCAAACAGTGGTTCGTCGAGCGGCGGCTCGTCGGCCGTTACCTGCTGGCCACCGCCTACCGCAAGCACTGGCCGCGCGCCTACCGGCTCATGGCGCGCCATGGCATGAGCTCCGGCAAGGCGGCCTTCCGCGGCGAGTTCCTGGCCGGTTTCATCGCTTTCGAGAAGCTCGGACGCGCCAAAACGGCGCTTGGCCATTTCATGCGCATGACCAGGCACGCCCGCACCCGCACCCAGAAGGCCAAGGCCTGGTACTGGGTGGGCCGCGCCCGCCAGGCGCTCGGCGATATTGCCGGGGCGCGCCGCGCCTATGCGGAATCGGCCAAGACACCCACCGTCTATTACGGCCTGCTGTCGCGCGAAAAGATCGGGCTGGGGCGCAAGCCCATCCCCATCGCCTCCGGCCGCCCCACGGCAAAGGCGAAAAGGCAGGTGGCCGCCCATCCCTTCGGCCGCGCGGTGAAGCTGCTGGCGCGCGCCGGCGGCGAGCGCCACATCAGCGCCTTCATCTGGCCCATGGCCTTCGCCTTCAAGGATCGCGCCACCATGGCCGCCGCCGCCTCGCTGCTGTGGGATGCCGGCGGGCCGGTCATGGCCGTCAAGCTGGCCAAGGCGGCAGGTTCGCGCGGCATTGATCTGGACAACTACGGCTATCCCACCAAGGCCCTGCCGCGCTTCACCCACCGCGGCCCGGCGCTGGAGGAGCCGGTGTTGCTGGGACTGATCCGCCAGGAAAGCGAATTCAACCCGCGCGCCGGATCGCACGCCGGGGCCAAGGGCTTCATGCAGATGATGCCCGCCACGGCGCGCATCGAGGCGCGCCTCATGCGGGTGCGTTATCACCGCTCGTGGCTGACCTCGCGGCCTTCCTACAATCTCATGCTGGGCCGCCATCACCTGGCCAACCTGATACGCAAGTTCTCCGGCTCCTACATACTGGGATTCGCCGCCTACAACGCCGGTGGCGGCAATGCCCGCAAGTGGCTCAGGGCCTATGGCGACTTCCGCACCGGCACGCCCGACCCGGTGGAGTGGGTGGAGATGATCCCGATCACCGAGACGCGCAAATACGTGCAGAAGGTGATGCGCGGCGTGCACATCTACCGCAGCCGCCTTGGCCGCCCCATGCTGCCCATCTCGCGCGACCTGTGGCGCGGCGCGCGCGGCTGGCGCGAGCTGTCGCTGGTTCGCCCGACCGCCCTCCCGGCCTCCGACAAGCCGGTCAAGACGAAAATGAAAAAGGGCGCCTGTGGTGGCGGCAAGTCGATCAGCGAGCTGATAAACAATTGCTGAACAACCGCATATGCTTGCCCACTGGTGTGACTTTTGCTGTATAAGGGCGAAAGGGAAACGCTCCAGGGGCCGGGCCCGGTCAACGCGTGGCGCCTGAAGGGTTGCGGGAGAGAGAACCGGCACAAGCCGAATCCATCTTCATTCGCCGTATCCTTTCCGCCCATGCCGGTTTCAACTCCGGCGACTGGCGTCACGCATTGACCGGGCCCGGATCCCGAGGCACAGCAAAAGCGGCGGAGATTTGCATGCAACCGCTCAAGCCGGGCATGGAAGAAATCATATTCGGACTATCGGGCGAGCGGCTGCGCAGGATGCGCGAGGCGGCGGCGGTCATCGAGGAAAGCTACCGGGCGCTGGAAAAGGCCGGGGCCAACGTGGTCGGCCAGTGCCTGGCCCATCAGGGCACCTTCTACGAGCTGGAGCATTATCCCAAGGGCGATGTCTTCGACGAGGAGAGCGGCTCGCAATACTACTATCACGCCCACCGCCCGGAATCCGGCGAGCATGGCCATTTTCACTGCTTCCTGCGCGCCGACGGCATGCCGCCGGGGGTGGCCCCGGTGCCCTATTCCGGCGGCGCCTGCCGCCCCGAGGGGGACGAGGCCATCTGTCACCTGATCGCCATCTCCATGAACAGCGAGGGCTTCCCCACCCACATGTTCACCACCAACCGCTGGGTGACCGACGAAACCTTCTACCCGGCCGCCGACACCCTGCTGATGGTGGATTCCTTCAGCGTCGATCACGTCTATCCATGCCTTGCCGTCAACAACTGGATAACCGCCATGCTGCGCCTCTTCTGGCCGCAGATCCGCGAGCTTCTGAAGGAGCGTGACGCGGTGATCCGCCAGTGGATGCTCGATCACCCCGGCAAGGACGTCTTCGAGGACCGCAAGCTCGACCTGACCTCTATCATGGAGATCAGCGTCGATGAACAAACGGCGCTGGTGGAGAGGGCCTTGCGCGCCAAGGCAGGCTGACGCGGCCGCCGCCGCTGGCATGCCCTCCCTCCCCCTCCCTCTACCATCCTCCCGCTCCCCCTTCCCTTATAGGCAAAACGTCTGGCTGTAACGGCAATGATTGCGCCAGTAGAGTAATCCCGATGGATTCGTTTTCACCACTGGAGGGAGCCATGGCCTACAAGGACCTGCTCATTCATGTCGATACCTGTGATTCATGCAGCGACCGCATAGAGTCCGCCGTGTCCCTGGCGAAGCGCCATGATGCGCATCTGAAGGCGGTGGCGCTGGCGCTGAAATCGTCCGTTTCTTCCTACCTGGGCATAGAAATCCCCTCCTCCCTTACCGAGGAGCAGCAGCGCATAGTGCGCGAGGCCACCGAGGCGGCAATGCGCATGTTCGAGGAAGCGGCGAAAGAGGCCGGCATATCCTACGAGACCGAGATCATCGAGTGCGGAGCCGCCAAGGCGCCCGGCATATTGTCATTTCACGCCCGCCACGCCGACATGACCTTCGTCGGCCAGCCCGATCCGGACGGGCGCAAGGGCTCCTTCCAGGAATCGTTGCTGGAAGGGGTGCTGTTCGCTTCCGGACGGCCTGTCTACATAGTGCCCTACGTGGGCCGTCCGCACATGGAACACCGCAAGGCGGTCATCGCATGGGACGGCGGGCGCAAGGCGGTGCGCGCCGTCAACGACGCCCTGCCGCTGCTCAAGGCGCGCGAGGAGGTGTTCGTGGTGGTGGTCAATCCCGACAAGCGCAAGGACGTGCATGGCCCCAGGCCCGGCCGCGACATAGCCCGCCACCTGGAGCGCCACGGGGTCAATGTCACCGTGGTGCCGCTCATCATGCCGGAGGCGGCGGCCGACACGGTGATCCTCAACTATCTCACCGAAACAGGCTCGGACCTGCTCATAATGGGCGCATACAGCCATTCGCGCCTGCGCGAAAAGGCCTTCGGCGGGGTCACCAACACCATCATCCATCACATGACCACCCCGGTCGTCATGTCCGAATGATGAGCATTGATGATGGGCGTCAGGGCGTTTTTCCGGTTTGACCGGAAAACGCACTGGCGGAAGGGAGGGCCCGCCCGTGGTTTCGCGCCTGTCTTTGCGCCGGTTGAATGATTTGTGATGCTCCGGCCATTGACATGCATGTCCCAGGCTTGCCTATTTATCCGGTCCGCCGGAAAATGAGTCGCATTGCTGTCCGCAGGGAGGTGAGGGATGCTTCGCTTGATGATAATCGCCCTGGCGCTGATTTTCATGTCTGCCGGTGGAGGTCTGCCGGTTGTCGATACCACCCCTGCTTATGCCTCCAACCAGAAAACCTCCGCCAAGAAAGCCCCAAGGAGGAAATTCAACTTCGGGGCCCGCAAGTGGAAATTCAATGCCGAGAAATACGCCGCCCGCAAGGTCGATTACATAAGTGACCAGAAGCCGGGCACCATAATCATCGACACCTGGCGCAAGTATCTCTACCTGATCCTCGGCAACGACAAGGCCATGCGCTATGGCATCGGCGTGGGCCGTTCCGGCTTCAAGTGGTCTGGCACCGCCGTCATCGGGCGCAAGGCTGAATGGCCGGACTGGTATCCCCCCAAGGAAATGATCGAGCGCGAGTGGAAGCAATACCACCGCAAGCTGCCGGAAAAGATGAAGGGCGGCCCCAAGAACCCGCTGGGCGCGCGCGCCATGTATCTGTATCAGAACGGCCGCGACACCCTCTACCGCATCCACGGCACCCATCAGCCGTGGACCATAGGACGATCCGTATCTTCCGGCTGCATCCGCCTGCGCAACGAGGATGTCATAGACCTCTACAAGCGCGTCAAGGTGGGCGCCAAGGTGATAGTCAAGTAGTCCTTGGCTCCTTCAGGCGGGCATCTCCGCCCCTGTTGCGGACTCGGATCAGGGGAGGCTTGAGCATTCCGCCACGATAGCGCGGCCATTCACACTGCCGGTTGCTGGCGTGTCAGCCTTGTTCGCGGCTGGCGCCGGGCTGTTCGGAGGGGGCCTCTTCGTAGGCGGGCTCTTCCTCTTGCGCGGCGGGTTCGGCGGCAGCGGTGGGATCGGCCGTCTCTTCCTCGCCGCTCATGTATTCCAGTTGCTCCGCCGTCTCTTCCTCGCCATACCACATGCGCTGCCAGTCTCCCATGGGATCCTCGCTGCGCTTGATCTTGCCGTCCACGTAGGCTCCGTTCTCGATCGCTATGGACTGGTTGAGGATATCGCCCTCCACGTGTCCGCCGGCCACCACCGTTACGTGAACGCCGCATATGGGGCCGATGACCCGGCCGCGGATGAACACGTCATCGGCCACCACCGATCCCTGCACGACGCCGTTTGCCTCGATGATGCAAACAGAGGCCTGCACGGCCCCATGCACCGTGCCGTCTATCTGCAGTTCGCCATTGGTGGCCAGGTTCCCTTCCATCACCAGGTCGGAGGTCAGGATGGAGGGGCCAGCGCCGGGGGCGGCCTTCCTGGCCGGCGGCTGATCCGCCTCCCTGGCCTGCGGAGACTGCGCCGGGCGCTGCTCAGTGGTCTGCTTTGACTTTCCGAATATCATGCTTTGCCTTCCAGAAACGTGCCGGATTTACCGGCCTGCCAAACAGCCGCGTCTCGTAATGCAGGTGCGGGCCGGTGGAGCGGCCGGTATTGCCCATGCGGCCGATTTGCTTCCCCGCGCTCACCCGTTGCCCGGAACGCACAAGGACACGGCTAAGATGCGCGTAGCGAGTTACTATTCCGTTATTATGCCGTATTTCCACCAGCTTGCCATATGATCCCGTCCACCCGGCGCGGGTCACCACGCCCGGCGCGGCAGCCAGCACCGGCGCGCCATAGGGGGCCTTGAAGTCAATTCCGGCATGCAGCGCCAGGCGGCGGCGGAAAGGATCGCGCCGCCAGCCGAAGCGCGATGAGATGCGCGTGTAGGAGCGCATCGGCAAGGCCACCGGCAGGCGCTGGAATTCATGCAGCAGCTTGTCCTCTTCTTCCATCAGGGCGGCGATGGCATTCATCCGCCGCGCCAGTTCGCGGCCGCCGGCTTCACGCTCCATGAGCGGCATGTAGGGTCCGCCAATGGCCTCCGCGGACGGCTCGTGGCTGCTGTTGGCGGCAACCTTCACGGGATCGACCCCCAGGCGCCTGTATATCTTGCGCACCTTGGCCAGGCGCCTTCGCGCCTTGTCCATGGCGGCATCGAGCAGGGCCAGCTGGCGCCTCTCTCCCTGGTGGTGCAGCCGCCGCAGAAGCTCAAGCACATGCCTGGCCTCGGCGGCGCTGGTGAAGGGGGCGGCGAAGCGGATACGGAAATCATCCCCCGCATCACCGCGCGGGGGCAACGCCTTGAGGTCGCCCTTGCCGCTCTTGCCGCCCACTGCCTCTTCCGCTTCCTCCCGGCCGGACTTGCCGAGCAGGCCGGTATCCTCCAGGTAACGCCCCAGCAGGCGCTGGCGCTCCAGCAGCCGCAGGTAGTCGCGGCGCACCTGCTCTACCTTTTCCAGCCATGCCTGCTGATCCGCCATCAGGCGCGCATCGAGGGCTTTTATCCTGTCCTCGAGCTGCTTGCGCTGGGCTGCGAAAATGTCCTGCTGGCGCGCCATCTGGCGGGCGTGCGCGCCGCGCTCGCGGGCTATCTTGCGATCCTTGAGAACCAGCATCTGGTCCTTGAACAAGGTGTTGACGGTGGCATAGGCCGTCCAGAAAGAGGCGGCCGCCAGCAGGGAAAGGGCGGTGACCTGCACCCATGGCTTTATGGATATGTAGCGCACGCCGCTTTCGGTGCGCAGGTAGATGTTGCGCTCGCGGAATACGCGCCCCAGCAGGGACGGCTTCTTGCCCCCCATGCGCTGGCGCAGAATGCTGTTTCTCGGTGGCCTGTAGCTCATCTTCGCCGCGGCAACTCCCACACACCCCGCCCGCCCGGACAATGATCCGGGATCCGGGCCCCACTCGTCCACGGGACATGCGCCGTGAATGAGGTAAATTGATGGCGCATGAACGCGGACAAGCCGCTCAAGCTTTCTTGATAGACGCAATTTCACAAAAAATCCAGCAGCTTGCGCATGGGCATGCCACCGGCGTGAAGCCGCGCCTGATATCGCGCTCAATATCACTGCACAAGATGAGCTCCGCCAGCCGAGGCCTGAGAGTTCATGGAAATGTCATACTCTGCTCACATGTTGGCGGCGCATGGGCATGCGGCCGCCTGAATCGCGGCGGCGCAAGACGAGAGTTGTAACGGACGGTCCGGTTTTCCATCATCACGAAAATGATTCGTCGGCTGCTTCGGGTTTGTCTCCTGTTCAGTGATGTGGTCAGGAGCCGGCCGGCGCGAAAAGGACGGGTGTGAAGGTAAAGGCCGCTAAAATAATCATCGGCGCGATCATTATCGCCATGGTGGTGCTGGCGCTTGCCGCCGCTGCCTTCTGGTGGCGGCTGTCGCAAGGCCCCTTGCGCCTGTCATTTCTCGACAGCCACCTGGAGCGGGTGATCAACAAGAACCTGGCCGGAAGCGGCTTCCGGCTGGCCATGAACGGCGTCATCATGGAGCTGGACGAACAAAGCGGCCGCCCGGCCTTCCGCCTGCTCGATCCGCGCCTGATGGACAGCACCGGCAAGCTGCTGGCCCATGCGCCGCGCGCCTCGCTGGGGGTCGCAACCGGCGACCTGTTCAGCGGCAATGTCCGGGTGCGTTCACTGGAGCTAATAGGCCCGCGCATCACCCTGCGGCGCACCCGTGACGGCGAACTGCGCGTGGGCTTTCAGTCTCCATCGTCCGGCAAGGTGGATTCCGGCAGCGGCAAGTCTTTCGAACCGAAGCAGATCCGGCAAATGCTCGATATAGAGCGCATATTCGCCATCATCGACGAGCAGATCTTTTCCTCTCCCGAAGAGGGAAAAACCCGCCTTTCATCGCTGGAAACCATCCGCATAAGCAAGGCCGCCATTTCATATTACGATGAGCTGAACGACGTATTGTGGTTCGCGCCAAGTTCCGAGCTGATATTCCGCCGGGTTTCCTATGGCTATGCCATGTTCATATCCGGCCAGGTTTCCAATGGCGGACGCCCGTGGCGCACCGAGGTGACGGCCACTTTCCGGCGGCGCAAGAAAACCTTCACGGTGGCGGCGCGCGTCTTCGATGTCGTTCCGGCGCAATTCGCGCGCAATATCTTTGCCCTCTCGAAGCTGGCCCACATGGATTTGCCGCTTTCCGGGCATGTGGAGGCGGAATTCACCTCCGGCGGCAAGGTGCTGAAGGCCACGGCCGAACTTACCGCCGGATCGGGGACGGTGGCCTTTCCCGGCTATATCGCCAGGGCCGTGAAGGTGCAGGAAGGGCTGATCCGCATGGACTACGAGCCGGAAACGGGGGATTTCATCATCTCCCCGTCCACCGTGTTCATCAATGGCGGAGCGGCGGAGCTCAAGGGCCGCGTATCGCCACGCCGCGACGAGAACCGCCGCCTGCGCGCCCTGGGGCTGGAGCTGGAGCTGGCGCGCGGCGAGCTGGACAGGCCGCGGCGCAAGGGAGAGCTCATAATAGATCACCTCAAGTTGCGCGGCACGGCGCGGATGGACGTCGCGCGGCTGGATGTGGAGGACCTGATGCTGCGCGCCGCCGGCGGCGTTGTGCGCATGCGCGGGCGCTTCGCCGGAGAAGACGCGGGAGTGGGCATATACCTCGGCGGGCGGGCAAGAAACATTCCCGCCTCGCTGGTCAAGAAGCTGTGGCCGCCGGTGCTCGCCCCGGTGGCCCGCAAGTGGATCCGCGACAATGTCCATGGCGGCGTGATAAGCGAGGGCACCTTCCGCCTGGGCATTCCGGCCGCCGCCATGATCGCCGCCATCGAGCACCACATCCCCCTGCCCGATGAAATGGCCGATGTGCGCTTCAGCCTGAAGGATACACGCTTCACCTATTACCCCGGCCTGCCACAAGTGATCATGGTGAGCGGCTCCGCCCGCCTGCGCGGCAACCACTTCCTCATGACTTCCTCCGGCGCCCATTCCATCCTGCCATCCGGCAAGCGCCTCAGGCTGCTCGGCGGGAAGCTCACGATAAGGGATCTCGCGCCCAGGGTATCGCCCATGACCATCAATGTGGAGGTGGGCGGCCGGGCCGAGGCCTTTACCGAGCTGCTGGACATGAAGCCCCTTGGCCTGCTGGCCGCATCCGGCCTCCGGCAAGGGCAGTTGCGGGGCGAGGCGCGGGCGCGCATGACGTTTGCCATGCCCATATCGCGGCACATGACAGCAGCCGACATCACCTCCTCGGCGCAGGCCGACATAAGCAACGCCACCCTCTCCGGGGTGGTGGAAGGCTTTGACATGGAAGGCGGCAAGCTGCGCCTGACCTATGGCAACGGACAGGTGAGCGCCAGCGGCACGGCGCGGCTGGCCGGCATTGCCGCCAAATTGAAATGGTCGCGCCCCCTGGGAGAAAACCGCAAGGCCAGCCTGAAGATTTCCGCCACCTTGAGCGAAAAGCGCCAGCGCGCCCTGGGGATAGACCTTTCTCCCTGGCTGCGTGGGCCGGTGCCGGTGGAGCTTGCCACCACGGTGAGTGGAAAGCGCATTTCGAAGGTGCGGGTGAAGGC
>CAZXTT010000150.1:0-5548 GCA_964643775.1 uncultured Rhizobiaceae bacterium
TCGTCGAGCAGCGGGTTGGATATGGCGGCCTCCGCCGCCTCCACCGCGCGCGTCTCGCCGGAGGCCTCGCCGGTGCCCATCATCGCCTTGCCCATCTCGGCCATGACGGCGCGCACGTCGGCGAAGTCGAGGTTGATGAGCCCCTCCTCGGTCATCAGCTCGGTGATCGAGGCGACGCCCGAATAGAGCACCTGGTCGGCCATGGCGAAGGCCGCCGTGAACGACGTCTTCTCGTTGGCCACCCTGAACAGGTTCTGGTTGGGAATGACGATGAGCGTATCGACGAACTGCGCCAGGTTCTCTATGCCCCGCTCGGCGATGGTCATGCGCCGCTTGCCCTCGAAGTTGAACGGCTTGGTGACCACTCCGACGGTCAGAATGCCTTGCTCCTTGGCCGCCCGCGCTATAACCGGCGCCGCGCCGGTGCCGGTGCCACCGCCCATTCCGGCGGTGATGAAGGCCATGTGGGAACCGGCCAGGTGATCGGCGATCTCTCCCAATGTCTCCTCGGCCGCCCCGGCCCCGATCTCCGGCTGCGAGCCCGCCCCCAGCCCTTGCGTGAGGGCATTGCCCATCTGTATGCGCCGCTCGCACAGGCTCTTGGCCAGCGCCTGAGCATCGGTATTGGCGACCACGAATTCCACCCCGCACAGGTTGGATTCGATCATGTTGTTGACGGCATTGCAGCCGCCACCACCAACGCCGAAAACCGTGATGCGCGGCTTCAGTTCCGCAAGATCGGGAACGCTGATATTGAGATTTGACATGACGCTGTTTTCCGTTTTTTCCCCGCGTGTCGATTGTTTCCAAAATGGAAACGAAAAGTTAACAGCGCCTTAAAATTTGAACTTTTATGATTCGTTGCGGGAAACGAACCATAAGGACTTGAGACAGGGAGGCCAGCGCGGCCCACCGCGAGCGGCCATCAGAAGCTCTGCCCCAGCCAGCGCTTCACGCGCGAAAAATAGCCATCCGCGCCATCATCGGGCGCCCCGGCCCGCGCCAGCTCGTTGCCAGCGAGCTGAAAGCCCTGCCCGTCCGGCGACATGGCCATGCGCACCAGCCCCGCCACCCCGGCATGCGCCGGAGAAGCCATCATCCGGGGCAGCCCGGCCATCTCGCGCGGCATGCCGATGCGCACGTTGCGCCCCAGCACCTTCTCGGCCATCTCGCGCATGCCGCAAAGCTGGCTGCCGCCGCCGGTCAGCACCACCTGCCGAATACCGGCGGAAGCCTTGCAGGCCTCGATTTCATCGCGCGCCAGCTCCAGTATCTCCTCCACCCGCGGGCGGATGATCGCCCCCAGCATGGAGCGCGGCAACTGCTGCGCCCCGCCGGGGCCTTCCTCGCCCAGCATCAGGGCGCGGATTTCCTCCAGGTCGTCGTGCATCCCCGGCAGCGCCGAGCCGGAAACCGTCTTCAGCCGCTCCGCCTCGCTCAGCGGCGTGCGCAGGCCTATTGCTATGTCGCGCGTGATATGCTGCGAGCCGACCGGCGCCATGGCGGCATGCTCCAACCTGCCCTCGACGACCACCGCGATCGAGGTATTGGCCGCCCCCACTTCCACCACGATGGCCCCAAGCTCGCGCTCGTCATCGGTAAGCACCGCGCGCGCCGCCGCCCACGGGGCGATGACGAACCCGGCCGGACGCAACATGCTGCGCTCTATGACCATCTCGAGATTGCGCAAAGGGCCGCGATCGACCGAAATCACGTTGACCCGCGCCCGCAGGCGGTCGGCATACATCCCCGCCACCACCGGCGTCGCCGGGCCGCCATCGAGATGGAAGGCCGCGGGCGCCACGTGCACCACCTCGCGCGTGCCCTCGTCGAAGGAAGCCACGGCCCGCGCCGTGAGCTGCCGCAGGTGATGCGCCCCCACCGGGCCGCCCCCCTTTATGTCCATCTCGGCGCTCAGCGTGGTGCAGCGCGGCTGGCCGCCGGAGATGTTTACCCACACCTCCTCGATCTCCGTTCCGGCCGAGCGCTCGGCCGCGTCGACCGCCATGCGGATGGCCTTTTCCGCCTCCGCCACGTCGACCACGACGCCGCCCTTGATGCCGCGCGAGGCCTGCACCCCGAACCCGGTTATGCGCAGTGCCGGAGAAGCCGCCGGGCCACGCTTCTTCAGCCCCCGCACCTCGCCGATCATGCAACTGATCCTGGAGCTTCCGACGTCCAGCGCCGCTACCAGCCGCGGCCCGGAAACGGCCCTCTTGGCAACATTCGCCGAAGGATGCAGGGGAACTACTTTCATGCTCGCAACACCACTATCCAAACCAACACAAACTGCTTCATCACAAGCGCCATCGCCGCCCTTGCGGCATGCCTCATCAGCCGCGCCCGCCGCCGCGCCGCGGCGGCATGTCAGCCCCCGGCCGTGGCTTCCGCCTTGAGCGCCAGCCGCCCCTCGAGGCGCATGTCCAGCCTCTCCAGGGCGCGGTTCAGCACTCCCGTCGAGGCATCCAGCCGCGCCAGCCGCGCCAGCGCCTCCTTGAAGCCCTCCTCGGGCATCATCACCTTCAGCCCGGAGGCGAAATGCAGATCCCAGCGGCGCTTCCCAACACGGGTGGCAAGGCGCAGTTTCGATTTTATCTCCGGCCATGCTTCCAGATGGTTAACGAGCCGCCTTGCCTCGCCGGCCGCCCCCTCGCCGCTTACCTTGAGCAGCCCGGCGAAGCGCTTCGCATCCAGCGACACGATGACCACCCCCTCCCCGTCCACCGGGAATTCCTCGCCATCGGTGCGCCACACCACGATGGGCTCGCGCTCGCTGAGCTCTATGCGCAGGGCATTTGGATATACCTTCTCCAGACGCGCCTTCTTCACCCAGTCGAGATTCTCCAGCAGCCGCTTGGCGCGCAGCGGGTCGAAACCGATCAGCGAACCTTCGACACGCACCCCGATGGCCGCCAGCACCGCCTGCGGCGTGTGGTATTTCAGCCCGCTGATGCGCACGTCCATGGCCTGCTGACCGATCAGCCCGGCCAGCTTGCCCTCGATGTTGAACAGCGGGCTGCGCGGATCGTCCAGGTAGCCTCCGGCGCTCAGCCCGTGCAATATCGCCGCCCCGAGAAACAGCACGGCGAAGGAGCGCGCCCCGGCCCGCACCAGCAGCCGCGATGCGAACCCGCCGCGCCGCAGGTAGGAAGGCTGGCCGCCCTCGCGGCGCTCCCCGCCGCTCATGTCAGCGATTGACAGAGGCATCATCCACCATCCACATGATCAGTTCCTCGAAACTGTGCCCGGCCTGCCTCGCGATGTCGGGCAGCAGCGATGTCGGCGTAAGGCCCGGCTGGGTGTTGACCTCGAGGATCACCAGCTCGCCCTCCTCCCCGGCCTTTTCGTCGAAACGGAAATCGGCCCGCGTCGCCCCCCGGCAGCCCAGCGCCTGGTGGGCCTTGAGGGCATATGTCTGGATCTTGCGGGTCAGCCTGTCGGGAATGTCCGCCGGGCACACGTGCTGCGAGCCGCCCTCGCTATACTTGGAGTCATAGTCGTAGAAGCCGCCGCGCGGGATTATCTCCAGCACTCCCAGCGCCACGTCGTCCATCACCGCGCAGGTCAGCTCGCGCCCCGGCACGAAGCGCTCCACCATCACCGAACCTCCGTGGACGTCCTTTTCATCCAGCAGCTGGCTGACCGGCGCTTCATCATCGGAGCTTACTATGTGGATACCCACCGACGAGCCCTCCGCCACCGGCTTGACCACGTATGGCGGCATCATGGGATGCGCGGCGGCCGCCGCCTCCAGCGACACCACCTTGCTTTCCGCCACCGGTATGCCGGCCTCCTGGAAAAGCGCCTTGCTGCGCTGCTTGTCCATGGCCAGCGCCGAGGCCAGAACGCCGGAATGGGTATAGGGAATTTGCAGATATTCCAGTATGCCCTGAATGCGCCCGTCCTCGCCCCAGCGCCCATGCAGGGCGTTGAAGGCCACATCGGGGCGCAGGTCGGCCAGCTTGGCGGCTATGGAGTGATCCACGTCCATCAGCGTCACCTGCCGGTAGCCGATCTTGCGCAGGGCGTCGTGCACCGCCATGCCGGAAGCCTTCGACACCTCGCGCTCCGCCGACAATCCGCCCATCAGCACCGCGACATGCGTGGCCTTGGGCAGCCGCCGCGGCATTTCCACGAATTTCACCATCGCACCGTCTTCCCGCGCCACTGCTTCATTTCATTACCCCCAGGCGGCGTATCTCCCATTGCAGCTCCACGCCGCTCGTTTCCTTCACCCGCGCCCGCACCAGCTCGCCCAGCGCCTCTATGTCCGCCGCCGTCGCCTCTCCCTCGTTGATGAGGAAGTTGCAGTGGCGCTCGCTGACCCGCGCTCCGCCGACCCGCACGCCGCGCATCCCGGCCGCGTCTATCAGCTCCCAGGCGCGCGCCCCCGGCGGGTTGCGGAAGGTCGAGCCACCGGTGCGCTCGCGCACCGGCTGGGCCGCCTCGCGCGCCGCCTGTATCTCTTCCATGTGGCGGGCGATTTCTTCCCTGTCGCCCGCCCTTCCGCGCAACAGGGCGGAAGTGAATATCCACCCCTCCGGCACGCCGCAGTGGCGGTAACTCATCTCCATGTCGTCCACCGAAAGCACGTGGACATTGCCCCTTTCATCCACCGCCCGCGCCTCCACCAGCACGTCCTTCGTCTCCGCGCCGTGGGCGCCGGCGTTCATGCGCAGCGCACCTCCGATTGTGCCCGGTATACCTCTCAGAAAGGTTAATCCCTCGATACCGTGCTCCAGCGCGAAACGCGCCACCTTGACATCCGGAATCATGGCCCCGGCGCGCACCAGCGCCTCGCCTTCCAGCTCCAGTTGCCCGAAGCCGCGGCCCAGGCGGATCACCACCCCCGGTATGCCGCCGTCGCGCACCAGCAGGTTGGAGCCGACCCCCACCACCGTCACCGGTATGTCCTCGTCCACGTGCCGCAGGAATCCCGCCAGGTCTTCCTCGTCGGCGGGCGTGAACAGCACCTCCGCCGGCCCGCCGACGCGAAACCACGTGAGGTCGCGCATCATGCGCTCCGGCGCGTAGCGCCCGCGCACCTCCGGCAGCCGCGTGAGCAGCGCCTCTCCGTCGATACCCGCAATCTCGCCCATGGCCTCTTCCTTCCACAAACCTGGTTCGGACTCTAAGCGCCCTTCTCCAGCCTTTCCGCCAGCCCGTGCGCCCACAGCGATATCGAGCCGGCCCCCAGGCAGATCACCACGTCGCCGGGGCGCGCGGCCTCGCGCACCGCCCGCGGCAGCTCATCCTCGCCCGATATGACCCGCACGTCGCGGTGCCCGCGATCGTGAATGGCCGCCGCCAGCGCCTCGTGGTCATAGCCCTCTATGGGCTGCTCACCGGCCTCGTATACCGGCGCCACGATGACCGTGTCCGCCTCGTTGAAGCAGGTGGCGAACTCCTCGAACAGGTCGCGCAGGCGCGTATACCTGTGCGGCTGCTTGACGGCTATCACCCTGCCCTCGCCGGCCACCTTGCGCGCCGCCTTGAGCACCGCGGCTATCTCCACCGGGTGATGGCCGTAGTCGTCGAATATCTGCAC
>CAZXTT010000151.1:0-8412 GCA_964643775.1 uncultured Rhizobiaceae bacterium
ATCAACCGCCCCGCCGGCATGTCCGGCAAGGAGTTGCGCTTCCTGCGCACCGAGATGGGCATGACCCAGGCGGAACTGGCCGAGCTGCTGCACCGCGACGTGCAGAGCATCGCCCGCTGGGAAAAGGGCGAGGTGGAGATAGACGGCAACGCCGAGACTGTGGTGCGCCTGCTGGCCGGTGAAAAGCTGGGCATAGAGCGCGAGGGCGATGTCGAGGAGGTTGCGCGCCGCAGCCTGTCGCGCGCCGGTTCCCGCGAGATCATCGTCGAAAAGACCAACGACAACAGTTTCCGCCTCAAGGTTGCCTGAGCAGGTAATCTAACAGCCTGATAGCGGCAGCGCCCGACCGGCGCGAATCCACCCATCGGTGGTTTCGCGCCTTTTTCTTGTCATTTTTTGCCTGCATCTGCCCGCTTCGTTTGTGTGGGGGCCTTTTCCAATTCGATCGGGAAGGGCTCTGGCGAATCTGTCTGAATGTGGGGGCATCTCCATGCGCAAGTTTGTTCTCGTGCTGGCCCTTGTGGGCCTGTTGCCGCTTGCCTTTTCTTCCTCCGCCGCGCGGGCCGGTTGGTTGAAGGGCAACACCGCCGGTCTGCATCCGCTGTTGCGGGCCCGTCTCTATCGCCTGCACAAGGCCTACGGGCGGCCCATCACCGTCACTCCCGGCGGTGGCTGCCGCGCCCATGGCAATCGCCGCGCGCCCAGAAGCTGGCACCGCCGCGCCGTCGGCTGCAAGGCCGCCGACATAATAATCCCCGGCGTCTCGCGCCGCGCAATCCTCGCCTGGTGGGGCCGCAACGTCGGCGGCGGGCGCGGTTTCTACTGTGGCCGCAGCTTCGTTCACGTGGACGTGGGCCCCAACCGCACCTGGAGCTGGTATTGCGGCAAGCGCCGCCCGCGCGCCCGCCGCTACGCCCGCAGGCGCTGACTGGCCGCTTCCTCCTTCCCCGTCTCCCCATCCCCAACAATGAAAATACGCCGGGATCTTTCCCCGGCGCGTTTTCTTGCGCCCGTTACCAAGATTTCATCTGCCCGCCATGGTTATGACAGGTAACGCTTACTATCTTGTCTCCCGAAAGGCGCGATTTCCCCTCACCGCGTCGCTCGTTTCTCAACCACATCCCCTCTGGAAAGAAAACATCAAGGAGACAACCCCCCATGACTCCAGGCAACACCATCAGCACCCCCGCGAAACGGCCCAACCGTGGCAGGCTTGCCGCCCTGGCCGTGGCCGCGGGGCTTTCATTGACCGCTCTTTCCCCTCTGGTTCCCTCGTTTGACGCCGCCCCGGCGATGGCCGCCCCGGCCACCGTCGCCCCCGCCCAGGGCTTCGCCGACCTGGTGGAGAAGGTAATGCCGGCGGTGGTTTCGGTGGAGGTGGAATACACCCCCACGAGCAGCAAGACAGGCGGCAAGATGCGCAAGCTCCCCGGCCTCGACCGCCTGCCGCCGGAATTCCGCAAGTTCTTCGAGGAGTTCGGCGGCGGCCATTTCGGCGCGCCCAAGCGCTTCGGTATTCCCATGCGCCCCGGCAAGGCGGTGGGCTCGGGCTTCTTCATCTCGCCCGATGGCTACATCGTCACCAACCACCACGTGGTCAAGGGCGCAAGCGAGGTCACCATCAAGACCAATGACGGCAAGACCTGGAAGGCCAGGGTGGTCGGCTCCGACAAGAAGACCGACCTCGCCCTGCTCAAGGTCATCGACGCCAAGGGCAAGACCTTCCCCCACGTGCAGTTCGCCGAGAAGGATCCGCGCGTCGGTGACTGGGTGATCGCCGTCGGTAACCCCTTCGGCTTCGGCGGCACCGTCACCACCGGCATAGTCTCCGCCAAGGGCCGCCAGATAGGGGCCGGCCCCTATGACGATTTCCTGCAGATCGACGCCCCCATAAACAAGGGCAACTCCGGCGGCCCCGCCTTCAACCTCCAGGGCAAGGTGGTGGGCGTCAACACCGCCATCTTCTCCCCCTCCGGCGGCTCGGTGGGCATAGGCTTCGCCATCCCCGCCTCGGTGGCCCGCGAGATAATCATGGATCTCAAGACCAAGGGCACGGTCACCCGCGGCTGGCTGGGCGTGCAGATCCAGCAGGTGACGAAGGACATAGCCGAAAGCCTCGGCCTCGATGAGCCGCACGGGGCCATCGTAGTCAAGGTCACCGGCGATTCCCCGGCCATGAAGGGCGGCGTCAAGACCGGCGACGTGGTGCTCGAGGTCAACGGCAAGCGGGTCAGGGATCCGCGCGACCTGGCCCGCAAGATCGCCCACGTCAGGCCCGGCGATACCGCCGACATCACCGTCCTGCGCGACGGCAAGCGCAAGACCCTCAAGGTGACCATCGGCAAGATGCCCTCCGACGACAAGATAGCCGGCGCCTTCGGCCAGCAGGGCAAGGCCGGCCCGTCGGCCATAGAGGAAATGGGCCTGTCCCTGAGAACCGCCGATGACGGCGAGGGCGTGCTGGTCACCGAGGTCAGCCCCGGCTCCCCGGCGGCCCGCAAGGGCCTGCGCCCCGGCGACCACATCCTCGAGGTGGCCGGCATCTCGGTGGACAGCCCGGCGGCGGTGCGCGCGGCCATCGAAAAGGCCCGCAAGGAAGGCCGCAAGTCCATCCTGCTGCTGGTGCGCTCCGGCGATGCCCAGCGATTCGTCGCCCTGCCGGTGAAGAAGCAGAAGGGCTGATCCCTCGCCCTCACCGGCAAACGCTCCAAGTGCCCCGGCCTCCGGGCCGGGGCTTTGCTCTTTTGTAACTGGAAAAATCTCTTTTCCGCTCTATATTTGCCGGTAACAGGCTATCCGCGTTCACCAACACGGGACGGCAGCGCAAATGCACATTCTGGTGATAGAGGACGACCGCGAGGCCGCCGGCTGGCTGGTCAAGGGGCTCAAGGAAGCAGGCCACGTCGCCCACCTGGCCACGGACGGTCAGGAGGGCCTCCAGATGGCCCGCGACGGCGACTACGACGTGCTCATAGTGGACCGCATGCTGCCCGGCCTCGACGGCCTCTCCATAGTGCGCACCCTGCGCGAGGAGGGCGACCAGACCCCGGCCCTGTTCCTCTCCGCCCTCGGCGAGGTGGAGGACAAGGTGGAGGGCCTGCGTGCCGGCGGCGACGACTACATAGCCAAGCCCTACGCCTTCTCCGAGCTGCTGGCCCGCGTCGAGGTGCTGGGGCGGCGCAAGACCGCCGAGCCGGTGCGCACCCGCCTGCGCGTCGGCGATCTCGAGCTTGACCTGCTCAAGCGCCGCGTCACCCGCGCCGGGCGCGAAATCCTCCTTCAGCCGCGCGAGTTCAAGCTGCTCGAATACCTGATGCGCAACGCCGGCAACGTGGTCACCCGCACCATGCTGCTGGAAAACGTCTGGGACTATCACTTCGACCCCCAGACCAACGTCATAGACGTCCATATATCGCGCCTGCGCGGCAAGATAGACAAGGAATTCGACTACCCCATGCTGCATACCGTGCGCGGCGCGGGCTACGTGCTCAAGGCGGAATGACGCCTTGTCCCGCGCGCCATGGACGATACGCCTGCTGCGCACCAGCACCTTCCGGCTGGCGGCTCTCTACCTGTTCGTCTTCGCCCTCTCGGTGGGGGCCATCCTCGGCTACGTCTACTGGCAGACCCTGAAGCTGCTCGACCTGCAGTCGGAGGAAACCATAGCCGCCGAGGTGCAGGGCATAGCCGAGCAATACGCCCTCAACGGCGTCTCCGGCGTCATCACCGTCATCAAGAGCCGCTCCCGCCTCGACACCGGCGGCCTCTACATGGTCGCCTCGCCAATGGGCAAGCGCCTGGCCGGCAACCTCAGGAGCCTGCCCGCCATGGCCCTCAACAAGCCCGGCTGGATAGAATTCTCCTTCGCCGTCGATACCCCGCGCGGCCTGGAGAAACACCGCGCCCGCGCCTATTACACCCGCCTCAAGGGCGGCTACCACGTCATCATAGGCCGCGACATCAACCAGATCGGCCAGTTCGGCCGCATCATCCGCAACACCCTGTTCTGGGCCCTGGGCCTTACCATCCTGCTGGGGCTGGCCGGCGGCGTGTGGCTGAGCCGCAACTTCCTGCGCCGCATCGACGCCATAACCGCCACCGTGCGCGCCATCCGCTCCGGCGAGATGTCCGACCGCGTGCCGGTGGAAGGCTCCGGCGACGAGCTCGACCGCCTGGCCACGGCGCTCAACGGCATGCTCGACGAGATAGAGCGCCTGATGAAGGGCATGCGCGAGGTCTCCTCCAACATCGCCCATGACCTGCGCACGCCGCTCAATCGCCTGCGCGCCCAGGCCGAGGACGCCCTGCGCTCCTCCGACCCCGAGCAGCACCGCGAGGCGCTGATGACCACCATCGAGCGCGCCGACGACCTGCTGAAGACATTCAACGCCCTGCTCTTCATAGCCCGCGCCGAGGCCGGGCAGGGGGCCGCCGGCTTCAAGGACATGGACGCCGCCGCGGTGGCCCGCGAGGTGGCCGAGCTGTATCAGCCGATAATAGAGGACGAAGGCGGCTCCTTCTCCCTCGACGTGCCCGAAAGCGCCACCTTGCGCGCCGACCGCCAGCTCATCGCCCAGGCCCTCGTCAACCTGCTCGACAACGCCATGAAATACGGCCGCGCCGAGGGCCAGCCGCCGCGAATATCCATCAGCGTCACCCGGACTCCCTCCCACGTCGAGCTGACGGTGGCCGACCGCGGCCCCGGCATCCCCGATGCCGAAACCGAACACGTCAAGGGGCGCTTCGTGCGGCTCGACGCCTCGCGCACCAGGAGCGGCTCCGGGCTCGGCCTGTCGCTGGTCGATTCCATAGCCCGCCTGCACGGCGGCGAACTGCTGCTCTCCGGCAACGACCCCGGCCTGCGCGCCACCTTGAAGCTGCCGGTAAAGGGCTGAACGCCACCGTGGACGGCGCCGGCGAAAGGCTCTATTCTTGCCGCCATGTCCGGTGTCGTTCCCGCCACATATACCCCCCTGCCGCCGCCGCTCGATGAAGAAGCCGCCGCCCGCCAGCTGGCCCACCTCGAGGAAGAGGCCGCCCCGCTGGCCGCCATGGCGCGCGGCGATGGGCATGTCCGCAACCTGCTGGCCGCCGTTTTCGGCGCTTCCCCCTTTCTCACCCGCGTAATCCATTCCGAGCCGGACTTTGCCGCCGCTTGCTTCACCGACGACCCGGCGGCGCTGTTCGACTGCCTGCTCGCCGCCACCGCCGAGGCCGCCGGCCTGCCCGACGAGGCCGCCGTCATGTCCCGCCTGCGCATCCTCCGCCGCAAGGTGGCGCTGCTGGCGGCGCTGGCTGACATCTCCGGCCTGTGGCCCATGGAGGAGGTGACCGCCCGCCTCACCGCCTTCGCCGACGCCGCCCTCTCCGCCGCCCTTTCCTTCGCCACCGCCCAGGCCCACCGGCAGGGCAAGCTGCGCTCCCCGGAGGCGCGCGAAAGCGGCCTGTTCATCCTCGCCATGGGCAAGCACGGGGCAGGGGAGCTGAACTATTCCTCCGACATCGACCTGATAGTCTTCTACGACGAAACCCGCGGCGCGCTGGCCGAGGGCGTCGAGGCGGCGCCCTTCTACGTGCGCCTGACGCGCCAGGTGATGAAGATCCTCTCCGACATCACCGGCGACGGCTACGTCTTCCGCACCGACCTGCGCCTGCGCCCCGATCCCGGCTCCACCCAGGTGGCCATGTCCGTTCAGGCGGCGGAGGTCTATTACCAGACCCTCGGCCAGAACTGGGAGCGCGCCGCCATGATAAAGGCCCGCCCGGCGGCGGGGGACATCGCCCTCGGCGAGGAATTCCTGGAGATGATCTCTCCGTGGATATGGCGGCGGCACCTCGATTTCGCCGCCATAGCCGACGTTGCCTCGCTGAAGCGCCAGATCCACGCCGTCAAGGGCCACGGCGAGATCGCCATCGCCGGCCACAACCTCAAGCTGGGGCGCGGCGGCATCCGCGAGATAGAATTCTTCGTCCAGACCCAGCAGCTCATAGCCGGTGGCCGCAACCCCGCCCTGCGTGGCCGCTCGACGCTCGCCATGCTCGACGCGCTGGCCGCCGAAAACTGGATAGAACCCGCCGTCGCCGGGGAGCTGAAGGAGGCCTACCGCTTCCTGCGCACCCTCGAGCACCGCATCCAGATGCGCCTCGACCAGCAGACCCACGAGTTGCCCTCTTCCGAAACGGCGCTGGAGGAGCTGGCCCGCTTCGCCGGTTTTCCCTCCCGCGATGCTCTCGCCAATAGCCTGCGCGCTACGCTGGAGCGCGTGCAGGAGCATTACAATGCCCTCTTCGAGGATGCCGGTGAACTGGGCACCGAGGTCGGCTCGCTGGTCTTCACCGGCGCCGATGACGACCCAGAGACGCTGGAGACGCTATCGCGCATGGGCTTCGCCCGCCCCGCCGATGCCAGCGCCATAGTGCGCGGCTGGCACTACGGACGCTATCCGGCCACCCGCTCGCCGGCGGCCCGTGAAAGGCTCACCGAGCTGCTTCCCGCCCTGCTGGCGGCCATGGCCCGCGCCGGTGACGCCGACAGCGGCCTGGCCGCCTTCGACCGCTTCCTGGAAGGGCTGCCAGCCGGGCTGCAACTGTTCTCGCTGCTGCGCGCCAACCCCCACCTGCTCGACCTGCTGGTCACCATACTGGTCACCGCCCCCGAGCTGGCCACCCGCCTGTCGCGCCGCCCGCGCCTTTTCGACACCGTCCTCGCTCCCGATTTCTTCGCCCCGCTGCCCGGCCATGAAGAATACCGCGAGATGCTGCGCGAGGCCGCGCCGCCGGAGCTGTCGGTCGAGGAGGTCCTCGACGCCGCCCGCCTCTTCGCCAACGAGCAGAAGTTCC
The DNA here is from genome assembly GCA_964643775.1 of uncultured Rhizobiaceae bacterium. GTDB lineage: Bacteria > Pseudomonadota > Alphaproteobacteria > Rhizobiales > Aestuariivirgaceae > Thermopetrobacter. The sequence continues at coordinate 6,841 of CAZXTT010000151.1, forward strand.
GCATAGGCGTGCGCATGATCACCGAGACGGTCACCCCGCGCGAGGCCTCGCTGGCCTATACCGCACTGGCCGACGTGCAGGTGGAGCGCATGCTGGAGGTGGCCCGGGAGCAGATGCGTCAGGCCCACGGGGAACTCCCCGGCTCCAGCCTCTGCGTGCTGGCCATGGGCAAGCTGGGCGGCTGCGAGATGACCGCCACCTCCGATCTCGACCTCATAGTCATCTGCGACTATCCCAAGGACGCGGAAGGCTCCACCGGCCCCCGTTCCATCGCCCCGGGGCGCTATTTCGCCCGCCTCACCCAGCGCCTGATAACCGCCCTTTCCGCCCCCACCGCCGAGGGAGTGCTATACGAGGTGGACATGCGCCTGCGTCCCTCCGGCTCGCAGGGGCCGGTGGCCACCCACGTCGAGAGCTTCCGCCGCTATCAGGCGGAAAGCGCCTGGATATGGGAGTACATGGCCCTCACCCGCGCCCGCGTCATAGCAGGCAGCGGCAAGCTGCGCCGGCAGGTAGAGGAGATCATCCGCCAGACCCTGACCCGCCGGCGCGAGGCCGATGAAGTGCGCGCCGCCGCCCTCAAGATGCGCTCCCGCATCCACGAGGAAAAGCCGCCCCGTTCCGTGTGGGACATGAAGCTGGCGCGCGGCGGACTGAACGACATCGAGTTCATCGCCCAGTCCCTGCAACTGATCCATGCCAGCGGCAAGCCACAGGTGCTGGCCCGCGACACCGAAAGCGCCCTGCGCAACCTCGCCGGGGCCGGGGCATTGTCCGAAAGCGACGCCAAGGTGCTGCTCGAGGCCCACGGGCTATACCACCACCTCACCCACATCCTGCGCCTGTGCCTCAGGGAGGGCTTCGCCGGCGACGATGCCCCGGAGGGCTTCACCCGCCTCGTCGCCAACGCCGCCTCCGCCCCCGACCTCGCCGCCGCCAGCGCCCTGCTCGAGGAGACGCAGGGCAGGGTAGGGGAGATATTCACCCGCCTCATCGGTGAATATTTTTAGCGAGTCCTTTTCTCTTTCAAACATCTGAATGTCACTATATGATGGTGGTGCGCCGCCCGCCGTGGGGGAATTGCGTGAAATGATGCGGGCGGCCCAGGTCTGACAGCTGGCGGAAAGCGCCCTGCTGGCGCATTCGGCCTCCAACGGGAAGGAGATACCCAAAATGAAAAAGCACGCCCTGATAGCCACCATTGTTTCCGGCCTCATGATGGCCGCGCCCGGCGCCATGGCGGAACAGGCGAAGGACGCCAAGAACGCCGATGCGGCCGCCTCCATGGCCGCCGCCGGTGACGACTGGGCCAAGGCCATGGCCAAGATGGCCGATCCGGAGCTGATGAACAACTGGATGGCCCTGATGATGAACCCGGCCTACGTCGACATGATGATGAAGATGGCCGATCCCAAGCTCGTCGAGGGTTACGTCAAGCTGATGACCGACCCGCGCTATGTCGAGATGATGATGAAGATGGCCGACCCCAAGCTGGTCGATGGCTACGTCAAGATCATGACCGACCCGCGCTACATGGAGATGATGGCCAAGATGGTCGATCCCAAGGTCATC
>CAZXTT010000152.1:0-3307 GCA_964643775.1 uncultured Rhizobiaceae bacterium
TCAGGCGGCCCGCGAGAGGCTGGCCTCGAGGCGGCGGGCCAGCGGGCGCACTCCGGCGGCGGCGAAGCGGGCCACCAGGTCGGCGAGGCGGGTGCGTTCGGCGACGGAGAGGTTGTCGTAGCCGGTGGCCAGTTTTTCCAGCAGCTTGTGGCCGAAGGCCTCCGGGGATAATTTCTTGTCCCTGGAGAAATCCTTCATGCCCTCGCGGGCGGCGACGTCGAAAATGGCGCGCGCCAGCATGAGGCAGCCGTCCGGCAGGCCGCTCTTGCGGTAGATCGTCCTGAAGCCCATTCCGCTGCCGCCCCATGCCAGGGCGCGCACTCTCCTGACGGGCATGTTGGCCAGATAGGCCATGGCGTGTTCGAGCACCATGACATGGCCATGGCAGGCGGCGCGGAAGATCACCGCCGGGGTCAGCGCCTTGCGGTGGGCGGCAAACGATATGGCGGCCATTAGCTGCTCGCTGTCGCGGGCGCGGGCGAGGATGTCGGCCAGCGCCTGTTCCTCGCTTTCGGCGATGGCCTGGGCGGCCTCGTTATCGGGCAGCCAGCCGTTTATCTTCAGCTTGTCGCGCATGTTGCCGGTGGTGTGGCGCACGTGGGCGATGCGGATTTCCAGCGGCAGGTGGGGGAACTTGAGGAGCCGGGAAATTATCTTCTCGTCATCGCGGAAGCGCACGTATATGCGCTTGGCGTCGTCATTGTCCACGTGGGCGGCGGAATTGGCCAGCAGCGCCGCGACCACCGGCCTTTCGCCCTGCATGGCCATGGCGTGAATGGTTTCGCGGGTGATGTCGGGGCGGCGGGCCATGGTTATGCGGCGGGAGATGTCACCGGCCTTGAATATGGCCAGTTGGCGTTTCCCATGCACCGACGGGGAGCGCTCTATGAAGGGCAGGGCTATGTCGTCGTCATCGGCGGCGATGGTGAAGACGATGTCGGGCGACAGGCCGCTCGCCGGGGTGAGAACGCGGGCGGCGGCGGCGCGGATCTTCTTCTCCGGATCCATGAGAAGCCTCAGCAGGCTGGGGGTGGCTTCCGCCTTTTCCCGCGGGTTGGCGCGGGGGTCGGCGACGAGGGAGGCCAGCTGCCGGGCCAGGGCAAGGCGGGCATCGGCGTCGCCATGGGCAATCACGGCATTGAAAACGGAAGTATCGAGGCTGGCGGGCCGCGGCTGTTTTCTGGTTGTTTTTTTTCGCATGCGGGTCAGCACGGTGTAACCTCACGCATTGCCTGATCGTGGTTGAAAATGATGTCGATGAGCAATTGGTAAACAAACATGCTTAACAAATGGTGGACGGGATGCGTCTCGCGCAGAGGTTGCGTGCCCAAGGGGCAGGACAGGCGCAGTTTGCAAGGGCTTATGAAAATGGCATGAAAGGCGGGATGGCGCGCCGCATGGCGCCATCATTGCCTCCGCGGCGGCGGGAGGCGGGCGGAGTTGTCATGCAATAGACGATAGCCGCTCTTGCCGGGGGGCTACCCATGGGATAGGTTCAGGCCCGTTGGGGGAGGTGATCGGGGAGCTGTTGCTTTTGCGCGCCAGGCCCGGATCCCGAGGGGTTCGGGGCCGGGGTGGGGCGTCGGTGCGCGGCAAATGGTTTCCGGGGCAACAAGTAACGGAGGGACAGGACGCTGATGAGCAAGGATGAAGGTAAACCGCAGGCCAACCCGCAGGCGGTGAGCAGGGAAAATGGTGACAAGGCGGTGCTGGAGCTGCATGGCAACCGCCATGAGCTCGACGTGCTGCATGCCTCGGTGGGGCCTGATGTCATAGATATCCAGAAGCTCTATCGCGACACCGGCTGCTTCACCTACGATCCCGGCTTCACCTCCACCGCTTCTTGCGAATCGAAAATAACCTATATCGACGGCGAAAACGGCATATTGCTCTATCGGGGGTATCCGATAGACCAGCTGGCCGAGTATGGCGATTACCTGGAGACCTGCTACCTGCTGCTCTACGGCGACCTGCCAACCCAGGCGGAGCGCGAGCGCTTCGAGCGCGAGATAACCTATCACACCATGGTGCACGAGCAGATGCGCACCTTCTTCCAGGCCTTCCGGCGCGACGCGCACCCGATGGCCATCATGGTCTCCGCCGTGGGGGCGCTTTCGGCCTTCTATCACGACAGCACCGACATAAACGACCCGCACCAGCGCGAGGTGGCGACGCGGCGCATGATCGCCAAGTTTCCGACGCTGGCGGCCATGGCATACAAGTATTCCCTCGGCCAGCCCTTCGTCTATCCGCGCAACGACCTCGATTACGCGTCTAACTTCCTGCACATGTGCTTCGCCGTGCCGGCGGAGGATTACAAGGTAAACCCGGTGCTGGCGCGGGCCATGGACCGCATTTTCATCATGCATGCCGACCACGAGCAGAACGCCTCGACCTCGACGGTGCGGCTGGCCGGCTCGTCGGGGGCCAACCCGTTCGCCTGCATCGCCGCCGGCGTGGCCTGCCTGTGGGGGCCGGCGCACGGCGGGGCCAACGAGGCGGCGCTCAACATGCTGGAGGCGATCGGCACGCCGGAGCGCATCCCGGAGTTCATCGCCCGCGCCAAGGACAAGAACGACCCCTTCCGCCTTATGGGCTTCGGCCACCGCGTTTACAAGAACTACGACCCGCGGGCGCGGCTCATGCAGCGCACGGCGCGCGAGGTTCTGGCCGAGGTGGGCGATCCCAACGACCCGCTGCTCGAGGTGGCCCGCCAGCTGGAGGAAGTGGCCCTCAACGACGATTATTTCGTCTCGCGCGGGCTTTACCCGAACATCGACTTCTATTCCGGCATAACGCTGCGGGCGCTGGGCTTCCCCACTTCCATGTTCACGGTGCTGTTCGCGCTGGCGCGCACGGTGGGCTGGGTGGCCCACTGGCGCGAGATGATCGTCGATCCCAAGCGCAAGATCGGGCGTCCGCGGCAGCTTTACACCGGGCCGGTGCAGCGCGACTACGTACCCATGTCGAAGCGCGGCACCGGGCTGGGCGAGGCGGAACACAACCATTCCTGAAACACCGGGCAGGGCAGGGGGCGCTTGGGCGGCATGAGCATCTCGGCATTCATCAGCGGTTGCGAGGGGCCCTCCCTGAGCGCCGCGGAACGGAAGTTCTTCGCCGCCAGCAGGCCGTGGGGGCTGATACTGTTCGCCCGCAACGTGGAAAACCCCGGCCAGGTGCGGGCGCTGGTGGAGGAATTCCGCGCCGCCGTGGGGCGCGCGGACGCGCCGGTGTTCATAGACCAGGAAGGGGGGCGGGTGCAGCGCATGGGGCCGCCGCACTGGCGCGCCTATCCGCCGGCCATGCG
>CAZXTT010000153.1:0-3339 GCA_964643775.1 uncultured Rhizobiaceae bacterium
CGTCGCCGTCCGGGGGCGGCAGGTGTCTCGGGTTTATGCCGAGGGCCTTCATGTGGGCGCGCAGGGTGTTGCGGTTTATGCCCAGCAGGTGCGCCGCCTTCATCTGGTTGCCGCCGACCGCGGACAGGGCGGCGGTTATCAGCGGGCGCTCCACGGCGTGGATTATGCGTTGATGCAGGCCCCGCGGCGGCAGCTCGCCGCCGTGGCGGGCGAAATGGGCGCGCAGCCAGCGCCTGGTGAAGGCCTCCAGCCCGGCCAGCTCGCCGTCGGCGGCTTCCGCCGTTTCCGGGGCGTTTTCGCGCAGCGTCTCCTCCACGGCGGCGGCGTCTATCTCCTCCTGGGCGTGAATTGCCAGCAGGCGGCGCACCAGGTTTTCCAGTTCGCGCACGTTGCCCGGCCATGCGTGCTTCTTCAGCCGCTCCATGGCCCGCGGCGTGAAGTGCTTGCGCGTCAGCCCTTCCTCCTGCGCCGCCTTTTCCACGAAGCTCATCAACAGGTCGGGGATGTCCTCCAGCCGCTCGCGCAGCGGCGGCAGGCGCACGCTGGCGACGTTGAGGCGGTAATAGAGATCCTCGCGGAAGCGCCCGGCGGAGATGAGCTGTTTCAGGTCGCGGTGGGTGGCGGCTATGATGCGCACGTCCACCCTGACCGGCCTCGCCCCGCCGACCGTCACGAACTCGCCCTCCTGCAACACGCGCAAGAGCCGCGTCTGCGCTTCCATGGGCATGTCGCCTATCTCGTCGAGGAACAAGGTGCCGCCGCGGGCCCGCTCGAAACATCCCGCGTGGCGCGCCACGGCGCCGGTGAAGGCGCCCTTTTCATGGCCGAACAGCTCCGACTCGATGAGCTCGCGCGGGATGGCGGCCATGTTTATGGCCACGAACGGCCCGTTGCGCCGCTGCCCGTGCTCGTGCAGCACCCTTGCCACCAGCTCCTTGCCGGTGCCCGACTCGCCGAGGATCAGCACCGTGAGATCGGTCTGCGTGAGGCGCGCGATCACGCGATAGACCTCCTGCATGGCGCGCGAGCGGCCGATCAGCGGCAGGCGCTCCCCGCCGCCGGGGCGGGCTTCCTCCGCCGGGCGCTGGCCGGCCTCCAGCGCCCGCCGCACCGCGCCCAGCATCTCCGAGAGCTCGAACGGCTTGGGGATGTATTCGAAGGCCCCGCGCTCGGCGGCGCGAATGGCGGTCATCACATTGTTGCGGGCGCTCATGACGATGACCGGCAGCTCCGGCCTGCGCTTGCGCACCCTGGGCAGTATGTCGAAGGCCTCCGCGTCGGGCAGCACCACGTCGGTTATCAGCACGTCGCCTTCTCCCTGGGCGGCCATCTCCCACAGGCCGGTGGCGCTGTCGGCGGTCTTCACGTCGTGCCCGGCCTGCGTCAGGGCGCGGGTCAACACCATGCGCACCGCCGCGTCGTCGTCCACCACCAGCACCGTGTGTCGCCTTCTGGTCATGATGTTCATCCCTCCCGTCGTGGCCGCTCCAGCGGCAGCCGCACGCGAAACACCGTCCACTCGCCCTCGCGGTCGCATTCCACCACCCCGCCGTGATCGCGCACCATGCGCGCCACCACCGCCAGCCCCAGCCCGCGTCCGTCGGGGCGCGACGAGATGAACGGCTCGAAGATGTGCGGCAGCAGGTCCTCGGCTATGGGCGCGCCGGTGTTCCTCACCGCCACCTCCAGCGGCAGCGCCAGCCGCTTGCCCTGCGGGCCGCTGACGCGCACCCCGGGGCGGTATGCCGTGGAGACTTCAATGACCCCCGTTCCTCCTGAGGATTTGATGGCTTCCGCCGCGTTCTTGAGCAGGTTGATGAACACCTGCACCAGCCTGTCGCGGTCTCCCGGCACGTCCGGCAGCGATGGGTCATAGACATCGCGGATGGGGATGCCGGCGGCGAAGCCGGCCTCGGCCAGCTTCTTCACGTGATCCAGCACCGTGTGGATGTTCAGCGGCGTGAAGCTGCGCGGGCGCTCCTCGCCCAGTTTCTCCAGCTCCTCCACCAGCGCGCGGATGCGGTCGGCCTCGGCGCGGATGAGGCGCGCCAGCTCGCGGTCCTCCTCGTTCAGCCCCGGCTCCAGCAGCTCCGCCGCGCCGCGGATGCCCGACAGGGGGTTCTTTATCTCGTGCGCCAGCATGGCCGCCATGCCGGTTATGGTGCGCGCCGCGGATGCGTGCTGTATCTGGCGGTCTATGCGCTCGGCCAGGGCGCGCGGGTGTATCTGCATGACCACGCTGCCCGGCGCGTCGGGCAGGGGGGCGGCGGCGATGTCGGCCATGCGCTCGCCGCCGGTGCGCGGCGTGCCTATGGCTATCTCGTATTCGTTAGCCGTGGCTTGGGTGTCGCGCACCACGCTGAGCAGGCGGTAGAGCGGCGAGGTAAAGGGCACGATGCCGGAAAGCCCGAGCTGGCGCAGGCGCTTCGCCGACATGCGAAAGAAGCTCTCCGCCGCCGGGTTGGCGCACAGAACCTCGTCACGGGGGCCGATTAGCAACACCGGCCCGGGCAGGGCGTTCACCAGCGCCCGCGCGTCCGGCAGGCGCCCCGTGCCGTCATTCCCCGCGTTCATGTCTTGACCAATCATGTCCCGCCCGATCATACCCCGCCCATTCATGCTCCGCCTGCCCATGCCCTTTGTTCATTCCTCGTGCGCCCGCGGACTGCCCGCCCGGGAATTGCCCCTCCATCCCCGTGCCCCTTCGCCCACCATGTCCGCGCGAGCCATTGCCCAGCTTTTAATCAGCAGCCCCATGCTGACCAATTTTAAGCCAGTATAATGCCTCCCGCCCCCTTGGCAAGCCGCGCCGCGCCCGGAAAAGGCCGGGCCGGGGGATGGGCGGCAATCCGGCCAATGCGGGCGAAATCGCTTGCCCTCTTTGCCTCTGTCTGTTAGTGATAAGTTAATAACTATCAGGTAGCGCGACAGCGCGTGACAAGGGAGGGTGCGGGACATGGCGAATACCGGCATGAACACGACACCCGGAAGGGGTAATCTCCCCACTGATCCGGGGCGGGGGCCGGGCGTGCCGCGCTGGTTGCGCGCCTTGGCGGTGGTGGCCGGATTGTTCGGGCTGCTGACGCTGGCTTCCGGCGGCAAGGTGATATTCGGCCCCGAGGCAGCGCGCGTCGCCGCGGGGGCATACATGCCCTTCGTGGTGTGGTTCAACTTCCTCGCCGGCTTTGCCTATATCGTGGCCGCCTGGGCCATGTGGCGGGGCAGGGCATGGAGCGGCGCGCTGGCGGCGGGCATTGCCGTCGCCACGCTCATCGTCTTCGCCATGTTCGCCATCAAGGCCCTGACCGGCACGCCATACGAAATGCGCACCGCCGGCGC
>CAZXTT010000154.1:0-1904 GCA_964643775.1 uncultured Rhizobiaceae bacterium
TCTTTCAGCGCCGCGAAGCGGCTGTCCAGTCGCGTGCTATTCATGCTCACCCCCAGCGCCTCACAACTCGACCCCCAGGTGCTCGGCGACGGCGAATATGTCCTTGTCGCCGCGTCCGCACATGTTCATGATGACGATCTCATCACGGCTCATTTCCGGGGCCATCCTGATGACATGGGCCAGCGCGTGCGAAGGCTCCAGCGCCGGGATTATTCCCTCCAGCCTCGAGCATAGCTGGAATGCCTCCAGCGCCTCGTCGTCGGTGGCCGAGACGTAATCCACCCGCCCCACCTCGTGCAGCCAGGCATGTTCCGGGCCGATGCCGGGATAGTCGAGCCCGGCGGAGATGGAATGGGCCTCCGTGATCTGCCCCTCGTCGTCCATCAGCAGGTAGGTGCGGTTGCCATGCAGCACGCCGGGCCGCCCGCCGGTTATGGAGGCGGCGTGCTGGCCCGTCTCGATGCCGCGCCCGGCGGCCTCGACGCCATACATGCGCACCTCCTCGTCGTCGAGGAATGGATAGAACAGCCCCATGGCGTTGGAGCCGCCGCCGATGGCCGCCACCAGCGCGTCGGGCAATCTTCCCTCGCGCTCCATGATCTGGCTCCTGGCCTCGCGCCCGATGACCGCCTGAAAATCGCGCACCATCTGCGGGTATGGGTGCGGCCCGGCCACCGTGCCGATGCAGTAGAAGGTGTCCTCGACATTGGCCACCCAGTCGCGCAGCGCCTCGTTGAGGGCGTCCTTGAGGGTGCGCGAGCCGGAAGACACCGGCACCACCTCGGCGCCGAGCAGCTTCATGCGGAAGATGTTGGGCTTCTGGCGCTCTATGTCCACCTCGCCCATGTAGACCACGCATTCCAGCCCGAAGCGGGCGCAGGCGGTGGCGGTGGCCACCCCGTGCTGTCCGGCCCCGGTCTCGGCGATTATGCGCTTCTTGCCCATGCGCCGCGCCAGCAGGATCTGGCCCAGCACGTTGTTTATCTTGTGTGCCCCGGTGTGGTTCAGCTCGTCGCGCTTGAAGTAGATTTTCGCCCCGTTCAGGTGCTGCGTCAGGCGCTCGGCGAAATAGAGCGGGCTGGGGCGGCCCACGTAATGCTCGAGGAAATCATCCAGCTCGGCCTGAAACGAGGGATCGTTACGCGCTTCCTCGTAGGCCTTTTCCAGCTCCAGGATGAGCGGCATCAGGGTCTCGGCGACGAAGCGCCCGCCGTGAATGCCGAAGCGGCCGTTCTCGTCCGGCCCGGCCATGTAGGAATTGGGTTTGTTGCCGGTCATGAAATTTCCGTCTGTTGATGGCGGGGCAGGGGACGGGCCCGCCCGCGAAACATCCATTGCCGCCGTCGGCGGGCGCAATCATGTTTTCGTGTCGGTGCCTTTATAACCGAAAGAACATGCCGCGCCATACCCTATTTGCCGCCCCTGCCGCGCAACATGGCGCACACCCCGTGGCGCGTTTTGCGCCAGTGATGGGGGCGGATGATGAAATCCCACAGGGCCAGCCAGGCGGCGGCCGAGATCATCAGCCAGTAGAGCGGTATGCCCAGCACGTTCGGCCACAGCCTAATCATGCCGGCGCGATACAGCCCCACCAGCCCGGCCAGCATGGCCGCGCCATATCCGGCGGCGAATACCATCACCCCTATGCCGGTGGTCATTGCCTGCAGGAGGCTCGCCAACGGCTCCGAATGCTGCCACGCCCGCCATGCCATCCAGCCCAGCAGGAAGGGGTGAGCCAGGACGGCGAACACCCCTGCCCCCAGCATGGCATGCATGACGAACATGCCGCCCCAGCCGGTCTCGCGGGCGAAGGCCAGGGGCCGGCGCATGTGCACCAGCCATGTCTGCAACCAGCCCTTTATCCAGCGCGCCCGCTGGGCGCTCCAGTCGCGGATGGTCGAGCA
>CAZXTT010000155.1:0-2256 GCA_964643775.1 uncultured Rhizobiaceae bacterium
CACCGACAAGATCGTCATCGCCGGGGACAACAACGGCACCATCACCATTGACGTGCGCAATGCCGGTGGCGCGGGCGGAGACACCGGCACCGGGCCCACCGACGGTATCCAGGTGGTGGATATTCAGGGCGCCAACAACGGCCAGTTGGCATTGGCGGGGCCATTGGTGGCCGGAGGTTATCTCTACGAGCTGACGCAAAACGGCTACCTGCAATCACGGCCAATTGGTGGCGGCGCAGTGGCCGTTGCGCCGCTCATGATGCCGTGGTCGACGCAAGGGCTGTGGCAGCGCATCAGCAATGGCATTGCTTCCTCGTCGGCCCGCATGCGCGATACCGAGGTGGCCGGTTTCACCATTACTCCCACTGCCGCTCCTGTCGAACTGTTGCAGGGGGCATGGGTGCGCGTACGCTATGATTACATGAAGGCGGATGCCGACGTGACCACCGCCGGGGTGCCTTCCGATCTCACCGCCCGCCAGCACCGGGTCACCGCCCAGCTTGGCTATACGCACGTCCTGTCGCGCTCGGCCGCCGGTCAGCTCACCGGCGGCGTGTTCGCCCAGTATGTGCACACCAAGCTCAGCGCCGACCCCAACATTGGGCAGGATTCGGCGAGCCGGGCAGATGCCTTCGGCGGCGGCGCTTCGCTCACCTGGCTGGGGGGCAATGGCTTCTATGGCGATCTTTATGGCGAGGTCAACCGCCACCGCATGAAGGTGCGCGATGATTCCGTGGGCGATTCAGGCAAGACCTGGGCCACATCATGGAATGCCAGCATCGAAGGCGGTTACCGCCTGCCGGTGGCCCCGAACATGAACATCATTCCCCACGCCCAGCTTGTCATGAGCGGCAGCAAGATCGAGGACTTCAGCATCGGGACCGTCAATTATTCCGACATGGACGGCTCGCAGGTGGTGGGCCGCCTGGGCGTCAGCGCCGAGGTGCTGAACATGGCCATTGGCCAGGAAACGGAGCTCACCGCCCGCTTCTCCGCCAGCGTGCTGCGCGCCTTCCGGCGCAAGGCCGATATGGTCATGAGCGGCCAGACCGTGGATACAAAGATGGCCCGCACGCTCATGGAAGTCAGTTCTTCGCTGGTGGCCACCACTCCTTCGCAGGGCATGTCCATAGTGCTGGAAAACAGCTTCCAGCATTCGCTGAAGGGGCCGAAGCAGTATTCATTCTCGGCCAGCCTCGGAGTGAAGTTCAGCTTCTGACGCAAATGCGGTATAGTCAGGCGCGCTCCCTCGAAAGGGGCGCGCCTGTTCCCGTTCGCGCCTGGAATCAGTTTCATGGCGCGTCACCCCATACTTCCGTTATCGCCACAGGGGAATGACCATGAAACACCGCATGTCGTTGCTGCTGTCTCTGGCGCTGTCCGCCATGATGGCAATGTCCGCTGGCGCGTCATCCCACGCCCAGCAGCGCACCACCGCCAAGGAGCCACCGGCAACCGGCAAGGCGCGCCCGGCGGCGCGCGCTTCGGCGCGTTTCGTGCCTACTGCATGGCAGGTGAAATGCATAGCCACCGGCGGCAAGAATAACACCGCCTCCTGCATTCTCAGCGGCGCCGTGGTGGAGGCGCGCACCCGCCGCATACTGGTGAAGCTGGAAATCCCCGACCACCGCAAGTTTCTCACCCTGCAACTGCCGCATGGGCTTGACCTGCGCAAGCCGGTGGAACTGCGGGTGGGGGGCAAGCAGCTGGGCAAGGCTTCATTCGTCACCAGCCGTCCGGCCGGTTCCTTCGCCCGCATGAAGCTGGACAAGAAGACGCTTGCCGCCATTGGCAAGGGCAAGGACATAAGCATCGGCATGAAAATCTTCAATGGCTCGGACATGTCCGTGCGCATGAGCCTGAAGGGCTTCTCCGCCGCGCTAAGGAAATTGCGCTAAGCCTCTCCAGATTCGGCAAATGCTCCTGTCAGCCCCATCGGGAAGAGGCGCGGGCTGGCGGGGCAGGGGGGCTTCATTCCACGTCGCCGTCCGGGGGGGGCAGGTGTCTTGGGTTTATGCCGAGGGCCTTCATGTGGGCGCGCAGGGTGTTGCGGTTTATGCCCAGCAGGTGCGCCGCCTTCATCTGGTTGCCGCCGACCGCGGACAGGGCGGCGGTAATCAGCGGGCGCTCCACGGCGTGGATTATGCGTTGATGCAGGCCCCGCGGCGGCAGCTCGCCGCCGTGGCGGGCGAAATGGGCGCGCAGCCAGCGCCTGGTGAAGGCCTCCAGCCCGGCCAGCTCGCCGTCGGCGGCTTC
>CAZXTT010000156.1:0-6899 GCA_964643775.1 uncultured Rhizobiaceae bacterium
CCCCTGCCCCGCCCCGGCGGATGACGGGGGCGCTGCCGTCAGCCGCTTCATGCCGCTGATGATCGAGTCTTCCGGCCGCATCATCACCATTCGGGCCGAGGTGGCGGACACCCTGGCCCTGCGCCGCCGTGGCCTCATGCACCGCCAGCGGCTGCCAAGGGGACGTGGCATGCTGTTGCTGTGGGAGCGCCCCTCCATGGCCGCCCTGTGGATGAAAAACACCCTGGTGCCGCTCGACATGATCTTCATCGCCGCCGGCGGGCGCATAGTTCACATTCACGAAAACGCCCGCCCCGGCGACCTCACCCCGATAAGCGCCGGTCAGCCGGTCCTGGCGGTGCTCGAGATGGCCGCCGGAGAAGCACGGCGCCTGGGGCTGAAGAAGGGTGATCTAGTCACCCTGCCCTGCCCCGGAGAGGCCAGGTAGGCAGGGGCAGGATTGGGTGGGAACAGGCGAAAGGCCGCTCCTGCCTCAAGAAGAGCGCCGACGCCATGCCAGGGGGCCTGCCTTTTCATACAGCCAGTAATACTGCGAGGTCATCTGCCTGACCCGCGTCAGGCGGTAGCCCAGGAAGGCGGCGGCCATGAGAACCGCCGTGTCAACCAGGTAGCGCCACGCGGCATCGGCGGGGGGCGACACCAGCGGCTCCCCGAACAGGGCGAAATGCAAGAACCGCACCCCGGCGCCGAGGATCAGCATGTAGATCACCACCTGCCAGACGGGACGCCACTTCAGCGCCAGCCCGCGCCCGGCCATGAAGGCCGCCCCCCCGGCGATGATGCCGGTGAGAACGATGAATACCGCCCAGTGACCTGCCGGATACATCAGTGCCCTCCCCCCTCGAGATAGGCGGCCCGCACCTCTTCCCTGGCCAGCAGCTCCTCGCCGCTGCCCGACATGGTGATCGAGCCGTTGACCATGACATAGCCGCGGTGCGCCAGCTTCAGGGCATGGAAGGCGTTCTGCTCGACGAGGAACACCGTCAGCCCCTGTTTTTCGTTCAGTTCGCGGATGGCGGCGAATATCTGCTTGACCAGTATGGGCGCTATGCCCAGCGACGGCTCGTCGAGCAGCAACAGCCTAGGGCGGCTCATCAGGGCGCGCGCTATGGCCAGCATCTGCTGCTCGCCGCCCGACAGGGTGCCGCCGCGCTGGTTCTGGCGCTTCTCGAGGATGGGGAAAAGGTCGTAGACCCTTTTCAGATCCTCGTCGAAATGCTCCGGCGAGGCCAGCGCCGCGCCCATCTGCAGGTTCTCCATCACCGTCATGCGCGGGAATATGCGCCGCCCCTCCGGCGACTGGGCCAGCCCCATGTGGGCGATCTCGTGGGTGGACTTGCCGGTTATGTCCACCCCGTCGTAGATGATCCGTCCCGAGCGCGCCCGCGGGCGGCCGAAGATGGTCATCATCATGGTCGACTTGCCGGCCCCGTTGGCCCCGATCATGGTGACGATCTCGCCACGCCTGACATCCATGGAGACATCGCGCAGCGCCTGTATCTTGCCATAGAAGGCCGAGACGTTCCTGATCTCGAGAAGCGGCCTGTCAGTCATTGCCCGCGCCCTCCTCGAGCTCGTGTTCGACCCCTTCCACCTCCTCGTCCTCGACGCCCAGGTAGGCGGCAATGACCTTGGGATCGTTGCGCACGAAATCAGGGTCGCCGTCGGAGATCTTCTTGCCGTAATCGAGCACCACGATATGGTCGGAAATGTTCATCACCACGCTCATGTCGTGCTCGATGAGCAGTATGGACAGCCCCTCCTCGTCGCGGATGGACAGCAGCAGGCGGTTCAGGTCGTCCGACTCCTTGGGGTTGAGGCCGGCCGCCGGCTCGTCGAGGCACAGCAGCACCGGGTCGGCGCACATGGCGCGCGCTATCTCCAGCTTGCGCTGGTCGCCATAGGGCAGATCGGCCGCCGGATCGTCGGCGCGCCCGATGAGGCCGGTCTTCTCCAGCCAGTAGCGGGCCTTGTCCACCGCCTCCCTCTCGCGCGCCCGGTAGCCGCGCGGCCACAGCACCGCCCCGAAGCTGAAGCCGGAGGCTTTCATCAGCTTGTTGTGCTGGGCCACCAGCAGGTTCTCCAGCACCGTCATGCCGGAAAACAGGCGGATGTTCTGGAAGGTGCGCGACACCTTGGCATACTGGGTGATGCGGAAGTCGTCCATGCGCTCCAGCAGGAATTCCTCGCCGCCTTCGTGGCGCAGCTTCAGCATGCCGGTGGTCGGCTTGTAGAAGCCGGTTATGCAGTTGAAGACGGTGGTCTTGCCCGCCCCGTTGGGGCCGATGATGGCGGTTATCTCGCCGCGGCGCGCCTCGAAGGAGAGATCGTCGATGGCCACCAGGCCGCCGAAGCGCATTGTCATGTGCTCGACATTCAGGATCACGCCGCTCATCCCTCGCCCTCCTTGACCAGGTCGCCGGAGACGGCCTTGCGCTCGGATCCGAGGAAGATGGTCGGCATGCGCGTGCCCACCAGCCCGCGCGGCTTCCACACCATGATGACCACCATCAGCAGGCCGAAGATCAGCATGCGGTATTCATTGGGATCGAAATGCTCGATGCCGAACTGGCTTTCCACCAGATCCTTGACCCAGTTCATGTTGCGCAACAGCTCGAAGCCACCGATCATGACGATGGCCGCCATGGCCACCCCGAACTGGCTGCCCATGCCGCCGAGCACCACTATGGCGAGGATGATCGCCGATTCTATGAAGGTGAAGCTCTCCGGCGAGATGAAGCCCTGGCGGGTGGCGAAGAAGGAGCCCCCCAGCCCGCCGAAGAAGGCGCCGATGGCGAAGGCGGTGAGCTTGGTGTTGGTGATGTTTATGCCCAGCGCCCGGCAGGCTATCTCGTCCTCGCGCATGGCCTCCCAGGCGCGCCCCACCGGCAGCCGCCGCAGGCGCATGGTCACGTAGTTGGTGATCATGGCCAGCACCAGGATGATGTAATAGAAGAAGATGATGCGGTGCATCGACGAATACTCGATGCCGAACATCTGGTGGAAGGTGTGATCGCCGAAGCGCTTGAATTCCGCCAGCCCGAAGAAGCTGGGGCGCGGAATGCCGGAGATGCCGTCGGGCCCCTTGGTGACCACGTACCAGTTGAGCAGCACCACGCGGATGATCTCGCCGAAGGCCAGGGTGACGATGGCCAGGTAATCGCCGCGCAGGCGCAACACCGGAAAGCCCAGTATCATCCCCCAGAAGGCCGCCAGTATGCCGGCCAGCGGCAGCACTATCCAGAAGGAAAGGCCGAAGTGGGTGGCCAGCAGCGCGTATGAATAGGCCCCCACCGCGTAGAAGGCCACGTAGCCGAGATCGAGCAGCCCGGCCAGCCCCACCACCACGTTGAGCCCCCAGCCGAGCAGCACGTAGGTAAGCACCAGGATGCCTATGTCCACCACCTGGCGGTCGGCGAAGGGCATGAACGGCAGCACGAAGGCGAACAGCACCAGCGCCGGAGCGGCGAACTTGCGCAGGGGCTCCAGCAGCGCGGCAAGCTTGCCCATCGCGCCGCCCGCCGCCGCGCTCGCGCCGCCGCCTCCGCCGTCCTTCCACCAGAACATGCGCAGCAGGAAGCGCCCCACCGCCACGATGAGAACCGCCGCGATTACCAGCCACCAGCGGTATTGCAGCCCCAGCCCGCCGGTGGCGTCCACCGTGCGCACGCCGAGCATCAGCGAGCTCAGGGCGAAGGCCAGAAGCCCGGCGAAGAAGGATTCCTTCAGCGCCACGGAAAGCCTGCTTTCCGCCTTGCCGGATGTGGCTTGCCTGGTTGCCTCGCTCATGGCCCCTGCCCCCTCAGACCTTTTCCACTTCCGGCTTGCCGAGCAGGCCGGAGGGCATGAAGATGAGCACTATGGCGAGCATTGAGAAGGCCGCCACGTCCTTGTATTCGATGGTGAAATAGGCCGACCAGAAAGTCTCTATGAGGCCGATTATCAGCCCCCCCAGCATGGCCCCGGGCAGCGAGCCGATGCCCCCCAGAACGGCGGCGGTGAAGGCCTTGATGCCGGCGATGAATCCTATGTAGAAGTCGATGACCCCGTAATAGAGCAGGAACATCAGCCCGGCCACCGCCGCCAGCGCCGCGCCGATGACGAAGGTCAGCGAAATGGTGCGGTCGACGTTGACCCCCAGAAGCCCGGCCATCACCCTGTCCTGCTCGCAGGCGCGCTGGGCGCGTCCCAGCGGCGTCTTGGCGATGATCCACGAGAAAATGGCCATCAGCGCCACGGTCAGCACCATGATGAGGATCTGGATGTTGGAGATCTGCACCGTGAAGCCGTTCTTCTCCATGATGGTGTAGCCACCGGTGATCACCGGCTGCAGGGGCTTCACCCGCGCGCCCTGCGCCACCTGCACGTAGTTCTGCAGGAAGATGGACATGCCGATGGCGGTGATCAGCGGCGCCAGGCGGAAGGATTCACGCAACGGCCGGTAGGCCAGCCGCTCCACCGTCCAGCCATAGGCGGAAGTGATGACCATGGCCACCACCAGCACCAGCAGCAGGGCCAGCGGAATGAAGGTGACGCCGATGCTCATCAGGATGAGAAAGGCGATCAGCGAGATGAAGGCGCCGATCATGAAGATATCGCCGTGGGCGAAGTTGATCATGCCGATGATGCCATAGACCATGGTGTAGCCGATGGCTATCAGGCCGTAGATGGAGCCCAGCGTCAGCCCGTTTATGAGCTGCTGAAGGAAATATTCCATTTCCCCCTATCCTCCCCTCTATTGGTGGCGCGCCACTCCCCGCTTGCGCGGCATTTTGTTTCAAGGCCTTTTAGCCGTCCACTGGTCAGGTGACAACACCATTTTACGCATCCCGCCTGCCGGTAACCATACCACGAGAGCAAGGCGGCGCACGGTCATTTTGCATGTTATAGCCTGAAAACACGAAACCGCCCATTCAACGGCCCAGCAACGGACTGCCCGTGAACCTCATGCTGCATGACAGGACAGACGCCCATCACGATCTCACCTGGCTGATCGGGGCCTGTGCCCGCGACCTGATGAAACGCGGCCGCAATCCCGGCGTGCTCGACATGCTGGAGAGCCTCTCCGCCCATGACTTCTCCGCCGAGGCCATGCGCCGCGTGACCCCGGCGCGCGCCAATGCCTGCGAAATGCTGCCCGCGGCGATAACCGCCGCCGTGGCCCACGCCGAGGAAACGGCCAGCGCCCTGGCCGCCGCCCATGACCGGCTTCGCTGGGAGGATGAGGCGCAAGGCCACGCCGCCGCCGCCGTTCTCGGCCCCGCCGCCCCCATGCACGCCGCGTGGGAGGCGCTCACCCTGCGCCTGCTGGAGCCCTCCCATGTCATGGAGCTCGCCGCCAGCCCGCGCGACCGGCTGTTCTTCGCCCTCACCGGCCCTTCCCGCTGGCGCAGCGAAGGCGCTGCCCTGCTGGCCCTCGCCGGCGGCCAGACGCTTTTCATCGAGGCCGGGCACGAGGTGCGGGCCATTGCCGGCGGCGAGCCGCTTCTGGTTGTTGAAATATCGGCCTGAACACTCTTGACCTCGGCGGCCTGCCGCCCCAATCTTGCCGCCCATGAACGAGCATCCGGACATACCCGCGCCCGGCTCCACCGGCCAGCCGCTCATCGACCCGCACGGGCGGGCCATAACCTACCTGCGCGTCTCGGTCACCGACCGCTGTGATTTCCGCTGCCATTACTGCATGCCGGAGAAGATGAACTTCCTGCCGCGGCGCGAGGTGCTGACGCTGGAGGAACTGGACCGCGTCTGCTCGGCCTTCGTGCGCTTCGGGGTGCGCAAGCTGCGCCTCACCGGCGGCGAGCCGCTGGTGCGCCGGGGCATAATGTGGCTGATGAAGCGCCTGGGCCGCCACCTGGAGAGCGGCGCGCTGGACGAACTGACCCTGACCACCAATGGCTCGCGACTGTCCAAGTACGCCGCCGAAATGGCCGCTATCGGCATCCGCCGGGTGAACGTGTCGCTCGATACGCTGGACGCCGAAAGGTTCCGCGCCATCACCCGGCTGGGCGACCTGAACAAGGTGCTGGAGGGGCTGAAGGCAGCGCGCGGCGCCGGGCTGGCGGTGAAGATAAACACCTTGGCGGTGCGCGGGGTGAACGACGACGAGATCCCCTCCCTCATGGAATGGGCCCACGGCGAGGGCTTCGACATGACCCTCATCGAGACCATGCCGCTGGGCGAGATAGGCGGCGAGCGGGCCGCGCAATACCTGCCGCTGTCGGAGGTGCGCGCGGCGCTGGAGGAGAAATACACCCTGTTGCCCGACGATCACTCCACCGGCGGCCCCTCGCGCTATGTCAAGGTGGCCGAAACGGGACGCAGGCTGGGTTTCATCACGCCGCTGTCGGCGCATTTCTGCGCCACCTGCAACCGCGTGCGCCTGACCGCCACCGGCACCCTGTTCATGTGCCTGGGGCAGGACGACCAGGCCGACCTGCGCACCCCGGTGCGCATCTCGCGCGGCGACGAGCTGCTGGAGCAGGCGATAAGAGAGGCCATAGACCGCAAGCCGCTGGGCCATGAATTCTCCATCGACGAGAACGACGGCAATGGCGTGCTGTTGCGCAACATGAACGTAACCGGCGGGTGACGGCGGAGCCACTACGCGGGGAAAAAGGACAAGGGGCCATGAACGGGCCGAACCGGCTGATAATGCTGTTGATGACGGTTCTGCTGGCTTCAATGCCAGCCTCGCGCCTGGCCGCCCAGAGCTTCGATTGCCGCAAGGCTCGCACCCCCGACGAACGCGCCGTCTGCTCCGACGGGCTGCTCTCCGAACTGGACGAGCTGATGGCCCTCTTCTACTCCCGCCTGCGCCGCTACACCCGGGAGTTCGACAACGCCATGGGCCTGCAGGGGCAATTGCTGGCCGAGGCACGTGAATTCCTCAAGCGCCG
>CAZXTT010000157.1:0-3276 GCA_964643775.1 uncultured Rhizobiaceae bacterium
ATCGGCGCGCGGCGAGATCGCCAACCTGATGGCCGGGCTGGAGGGGCGTTTCGTGCCGCCGGGGCCGTCGGGCGCGCCATCGCGCGGGCAGCCGGACATCCTGCCCACGGGGCGCAACTTCCATTCGCTCGACATGCGCGCCGTGCCCACCCCCGCCGCATGGCGGCTGGGGCGCAAGTCGGCGGAGAACATGCTGTTGCGCCATTTCCACGAGCACGGCGAATATCCGCGCGCCATTGGCCTGTCGGCGTGGGGCACCTCCAACATGCGCACCGGCGGCGACGACATCGCCCAGGCGCTGGCCCTGATCGGCGCAAGGCCCACGTGGGACGGCGCCTCGGGGCGCGTGACCGGATACGAGATAATCACCCTCGCCGAGCTGGGGCGCCCGCGCGTCGATGTAACCTTGCGCATATCGGGCTTCTTCCGCGACGCCTTCCCCCTGCAGGTGGAGTTGTTCGACCGCGCCATCCGCGCCATCGGGGCGCTCGACGAGGATCAGGAGGACAATCCCATCGCCGCGCGCATGAAGCGGGAGAAGGCGCGGCTCATGGAAGACGGGCTGGACGAAGGGGCGGCCGGACGCATGGCCGGATACCGCGTGTTCGGGGCGCAGCCGGGGGCATACGGGGCGGGCCTGCAGGCCCTGTTCGACGAGAACATCTGGGACGACAAGGCCGACCTGGCGGAAAGCTGGATCAACTGGGGCGCTTATGCCTATGGCGAGAAGGAACAGGGGACGCGGGCGGAAAAATCGCTGCGGCGGCGGCTGAAACACCTCGACGCGGTGGCCCACAACCAGGACAACCGCGAGCATGACCTGCTGGATTCGGACGACTACTACCAGTTCGAGGGCGGCATGGCGGCGGCGGTGGAGCATGAAAGGGGGCGGCCCGCGCCGGTGTGGCACAACGACCATTCCGACCCGGCGCGCCCGCGGACGCGCTCGCTGGAGGAGGAAATATCGCGCGTCATGCGCGCCCGCGTGGCCAACCCCAAGTGGATAGAGGCGATGATGAAGCATGGCTACAAGGGAGCCTTCGAGATCGCCGCCAGCGTCGATTACATGTTCGCCTTCGCCGCCACCACGGGGGCGGTGAAATCGCGCCATTTCGAGCTGGTCCTCGACGCCTTCATCCGCGACGAGCGGGTGCGCCGCTGGCTGGCCGACAACAACCGCGAAGCGCTGGCCGACATAACGGCGCGGCTGGAGGAGGCCATGGCGCGCGGCCTGTGGAAGCCGCGTGCCAACGACGCGGCCATGCTGCTGGACGCCAACCGGCGGCGGGTGTAGGGTCGGGCCGACAACGATTTCAGAAACGGAACTTTCATGACCAAAGGGAAAAAGGGCAAGGGCGGCGAAACGGGCCGCATGCCGTCGGAGCAGGAGATACTGGAGTATATCCGCTCCTCCGATCACAAGGTGGGCAAGCGCGAGATAGCGCGCGCCTTCGGAATAAGGGGCGAAATGCGCGTGGAGCTGAAGGAGCGCCTGCGCGAGATGAAGCGAAAGGGGCTGATCGAAAGCCGGGCCAGGCGGCTCGTCGGGGCCGGCGAGATGCCGCCGGTGGCGGTGCTCGACGTGCTGGGGCCCGATGACGACGGCGACCTCGTCGCCCGCCCCTCGGTGTGGGACGAGGAGACGCAGGGACCGGCCCCCACGATACTGATAAGCGAGCAGAAGCCGAAAGGCGGGCGCAAGCCCCCTGCCCCACCCGGCGCGGGCGATCGCATACTGGCGCGCGTCATGCCGCTGAAGGGCGATGCATACCCCTACATGGCGCGGGTGATCCGCAAGCTGGACGCGCGGGCCAACGAGATACTCGGCGTGTTCCGCCGCTCCGGCAAGGGCCCGGGCGGCTTCCTCGAGCCGGTGGAGAAGAAGGCGCGCGGCTCGCTGCCGGTGAAACCCGGCGACGGCGGCGACGCCCGCGACGGCGAGCTGGTGCGCGCCGCCATCCGCCGCGACCGCCGCCACGGCGTCACCTACGCGCGGGTCATCGAGCGGCTGGGCGACGTCGATGACCAGCGCAACATCTCGCTGATCGCCATCCACGAACAGGGCATTCGCGACAGGTTCCCCGAGGCGGCGCTGGAGGAGACGGAGAGCCTGCCGCCCTTCCTCCACGAGGGCCGCCGCGACATACGCGACATTCCGCTCGTCACCATCGACCCGCCGGACGCCCGCGACCATGACGACGCGGTGTGGGCGGCTCCCGACGACGACCCCGACAACGAGGGCGGCCACAAGGTGATCGTCGCCATCGCCGACGTCTCGTGGTACGTGAGGCCGGGCACGGCGCTCGACGCGGAGGCGCGGCTGCGCGGCAATTCCACCTATTTCCCCGACCGCGTGGTGCCCATGCTGCCGGAGCGCATATCCAACGACCTGTGCTCGCTGCGCGCCGGCGAGGAGCGCCCGGCGCTGGCCTGTTTCATGACCTTCGACCGCCATGGCGAGAAGATCGGCCACCGCTTCGAGCGGGTGGTGATGAAATCGGCGGCCTTCCTCTCATACGAACAGGCGCAGGCGGCCATAGACGGCCACCCGGACGAGGACGCCGCGCCATTGCTGGATACGGTGCTGAAGCCCCTGTGGGCGGCCCATGACGCCCTGATGGAGGCGCGGGCGCGGCGCGGGCCGCTGGAGCTGGACATACCGGAGCGCAAGCTGATCCTCGACGCCACGGGGCTGATCGAGCGGGTGGTGTCGCCCAGGCGGCTGGAGGCCCACAAGCTGATCGAGGAGATGATGATCCAGGCCAACGTGTGCGCCGCCGAGACGCTGGAGAAGCGCAAGAGCCCGCTCATCTACCGCATCCATGAAGCGCCCTCGCCGGAGAAGTTGCAGGCGCTGGCCGAGTTCCTCAAGACCATAGGCCTTTCGGCCCCCGTCGGCCAGGTGATGAAGCCCATGCACTTCAACCGGATACTGGAGAAGGCGCGCGGCACGGAGTTCGAGCACGTGGTCAACCTGATGGTGCTGCGCACCCAGATGCAGGCCATATACTCGGTGGAGAACGTGGGGCATTTCGGCCTCAACCTGCGCCGCTACGCCCATTTCACCTCGCCCATCCGCCGCTATGCCGACACCATCGTCCACCGCGCCCTTGTTTCATCCCTGAAGCTGGGCGAAGGGGGGCTGTCGGAGGGCGACATCGGGAAGCTGGAGGACACCGCCGAGCTGATCTCGGCCTCGGAGCGGCGCTCCATGGCCGCCGAGCGCGACACCGTGGACCGGCTGATGGCCGCCCACATGGCCGGGCGCATAGGGGC
>CAZXTT010000158.1:0-11278 GCA_964643775.1 uncultured Rhizobiaceae bacterium
CCCTCGCGCCCGGCGCGGCCGGTGCGGCCTATGCGGTGGACGTAATCCTCCGGCGAGGTGGGCACGTCGTAGTTGAACACGTGCGACACCGCCGGGATGTCCAGCCCGCGCGCCGCCACGTCGGAGGCCACCAGGTAGGTGATGCGGTTGTCGCGGAAGGCATCGAGGGTTTCCAGCCGCGCGTATTGATCCATGTCGCCGTGCAGGGCCCCGGCGTCATAGCCGTGCTTGCGCAGCGACTTCATGAGAATCTCGACGTTCTTCTTGCGGTTGGCGAAGATGATGGCGTTGGTCAGCCCTTCCTTGTGGTCGTTCAGCACCTCGCGCAATTTCTCCCGCTTGGCCTTTTCGTCGGCGGGGGCGAAGACCAGCTTCTGGTCGATGGTCTCGGCGGTGGAGGAAGGCGGCTGCGCCTCGACGGTGACCGGCAGGTGCAGGAACTGGTCGGTGAGGCGCTTTATCTCCGGCGGCATGGTGGCCGAGAAGAACAGCGTCTGGCGGGTGAACGGCAGCAGCTTGACGATCTTTTCTATGTCGGGGATGAAGCCCATGTCGAGCATGCGGTCGGCCTCGTCGATGACCAGCACCTCGACGGCGTTGAGCAGCAGCTTGCCGCGCTCGATGTGATCGAGCAGCCGCCCCGGGGTGGCGATGACGATGTCGGCCCCGCGGTCGATGATGCGCGATTGCTCGTCGAAGGACACGCCGCCGATGAGCAGGGCGATCTTCAGCTTGTGGTGCTTGCCCAGAAGCTCGAAGGCGTCCAGCACCTGGGCGGCCAGCTCGCGGGTCGGCTCCAGTATCAGGGTGCGCGGCATGCGGGCGCGCGCCCTGCCGCGCTCCAGGCGGGTCAGCATGGGCAGGGCGAAGGCCGCCGTCTTGCCCGATCCGGTCTGCGCCAGCCCCAGCACGTCCTGCGCCGCCAGCGCCGGGGGAATGGCCCCCTTCTGGATTTCCGTGGGTTCGGTGAAACCTGCCTCGGCAACCGCCTTGAGGACTTTTTCGCTCAGTCCGAGTTCTTCAAATGTCATGTGGTGTCTTTGCTTTGCGTTGATGGCCGCGCTTTTGTGATAGCCGCGCCTTGCGTTGATAGTCGCCGGGGATCAGGCCCCGGCGCGCCGCCAATACTCACCGGCGGCTGGCGGAAAAAGAAGGAAGGACGATCGCAAGGCCCGCGTCTCCTTGTTCCGCTCTTGCCGCGCAACATAGGTGGCGAGGAGATTCTGTCAAGTGAAAAGGGCCTTTAGGGGCCGTTGACGCGGGAGTTTCCGGGCTTTCAGAACTCGATGCCCGGCTGCCCCCTGACGCCGGAGCGGAAGGGGTGCTTCACCAGCTTCATCTCGGTCACCAGGTCGGCGGCCTCCACCAGCTCCTCCGGGGCGTTGCGGCCGGTCACTGTCACGTGCTGCATGGGCGGGCGGCGGGAAATGGCGGCCAGCACCCGTTGCGTGTCCAGGTAGCCGTATTTCAGCACCACGTTCAGCTCGTCGAGCATCACCAGCCGGATGCTTTCATCGGCCAGGGCCCTTTGGGCCTCTTCCCAGGTGCGCGCGGCAAGCCGCCTGTCCTGTTCAAGGTTGCGCGTCTCCCAGGTGAAGCCCTCTCCGCAGGCGAAGAAGCTCAAGTTCCCGCCGATGGCTTCCAGCGCCTTCCTTTCGCCGATTTCCCGCTGTCCCTTGATGAACTGGATCACCGCCACCTTCATGCCGTGGCCCAGCGCCCTGAGCACCATGCCGAAGGCGGCCGTAGACTTGCCCTTGCCCTTGCCGGTGTGGACGATGAGCAGGCCCTTTTCGGTCTGCTTGCCGGCCATGATCTTCTCCCGCGCCGCCGCCTTGCGGGCCATTTTTTCGGCATGGCGGGCCGGATCGCGCTGCTTGCTGGTCATCGCCGTGATCCCCGTCGATTGCTCGGCGTTCCTGATGGCGGAAGCGAGACTATCTTTCCACTCATGGCCTTTGTCAATCGCCGCGTGATATGTTAGGGAGAGCCGAATCCGCGGGTGGCTGTCAATAATGGCCCGATACCAAAGCGGCAGGAAAAACATCAAGAGCTGTCATCCAAAGCTACAAGGAAGAGAGAAAATGAGCGATACCGCCGAGCGTGTGAAAAAGATCGTCGTCGAGCATCTGGGCGTGGACGAGGACAAGGTCAAGGAAGACGCCAGCTTCATCGACGACCTGGGGGCCGATTCCCTCGACAACGTCGAGCTGGTCATGGCCTTCGAGGAGGAATTCGGCATTGAGATTCCCGATGACGCCGCCGAGACCATCCAGACGGTGGGCGACGCCATCAAGTTCATCGAGAAGAGCGCCGCCTGATTGCTCCAGCGGAGCACCGGCCGGAAATTCAGGCAGCGCGGTGACGGGTTATCATGCTCGCCACCGCGCTGTTTTTGCGTCTGGGGCGGGGAGGGCGCATTTCGCTATGGAAATTTGCCGCGCCTGTCCCTAATGTCTCGTAAGCGAGTTCAATGAACCAACAGCCACGTGAGGTCTTTTCATGCGCAGGGTAGTGGTCACCGGTCTGGGCATGGTTTCGCCGCTCGGCGGAACGGTGGAGGAAAGCTGGAAGAACATACTGGCCGGAAAGTCGGGACTGGGGCCGATAACCCGCTTCGACGCCTCGCAGATGGCCTGCCGCATAGCGGGCGAGGTGAAGCGCGGCGACGGCAGTGGCGGCACCTTCAATCCTGATGACTGGATGCCCCCCAAGGAACAGCGCCGCTATGATGATTTCATCATCTACGCCTATGCCGCCGCCGCCCAGGCGCTGAAGGACAGCGGCTGGCAGCCGAAGGACGAGGAAGAGAGCTGGCGCGCCGGGGTGCTGGTAGGCTCCGGCATCGGCGGGCTGGAGAATATCGAGAAGACCTCGCTGCTCATCCGCGACAAGGGCCCGCGCCGCGTGTCGCCGTTCTTCATTCCCGGCTCGCTGATAAACCTCGCCGGCGGCCTTATCTCCATAAAATACGGCCTCAAGGGCCCCAACTCGGCGGTGGTCACCGCCTGTTCCACCGGCGCGCACGCCATCGGCGACGCGGCCCGCATCGTGGCTCTTGGCGATGCCGACGTCATGGTGGCGGGAGGCTGCGAATCGGCGGTGTGCAACATAGGCATCGCCGGGTTTCTCGCCTGCCGCGCCCTGTCCACCGGCTACAACGACACGCCGCAAAAGGCCTCGCGCCCGTGGGACGAGGGGCGCGACGGCTTCGTCATGGGCGAGGGGGCAGGCATCGTAGTGCTCGAGGAATACGAACACGCCAGGGCGCGCGGGGCGAGGATATACGCCGAGGTGGCGGGCTATGGCATGTCGGGCGACGCCTATCACATAACCGCCCCGGCGGAAGACGGCGACGGGGCCTACCGCTGCATGCGCGCCGCCTTGGGCAACGCCGGGCTGTCGGCCCACGACATAGACTACATAAACGCCCACGGCACATCGACGCCGCTCGGCGACGAGATAGAGCTGCGCGCCATCGAGCGCCTTCTGGGCAACGACGCGGGGCGCGTCACCATGTCGTCCACCAAGTCGGCCATCGGCCACCTGCTGGGGGCGGCGGGCGCGGTGGAGGCCATATTCTCCATCCTCGCCATCCGCGACCAGGTGGCCCCGCCGACCCTCAACCTCGACAATCCCTCGGTGGAGACGCAGATAGACCTGGCCCCGCACGAGGCGGTCAGGCGCGAGATAAACGTCGCCCTGTCCAATTCCTTCGGCTTCGGCGGCACCAATGCCTCGCTCGTCTTCCGCCGCGTGGAGGAGTGAGCGCCAAGGCTTGTTGGGTAGCAGGGGCAAGGCAGGGTATCCACGGGGCTTTTGAGCACTTTTGAACACCTTTTGAATAGCCGGGGGGCGTCCACAAGCTGCCGCAAATTGGTGGCATGAGGGGTCATGAGCAGGAAAACGCCCAAGAGCGCCAGATCGCAACAGGAAAAGCCCAGGCGCCGCACGCCTCTTTCGCGCGTCCTGCGCTCGCTTTTCGGCACCATGGTCATGCTGGCGGCGCTGGCCGCCGGGGCGGTGGCCATCATTTGGGCGCAGGTTTCCGGCGAGGGGCCGCTGAAGAGCGAAAAGGCCGTCATCATCGAGCCCGGCTCGTCCAGCCGCGACATCGCCGCCATGCTGGAAAGGCAGGGGGTCATCTCCTCCGCCGAGCTGTTCATGGCCGCCCTCGCGGTTGACCGCTACCGGGGGGTGAGGGCGCACATCAAGGCCGGTGAGTTCGCCATCCCGGCCAGGGCCTCCATCCGCCAGGTGCTGGACATATTGCGCCACGGCAAGGCGATAGTTCACAAGCTGACCATACCGGAGGGGTTCTCCACCATGCAGGTGCTGAAGCGCCTGCGCGAGCACCCGGCGCTGAGCGGCGAGATAACCATCGAACCGGGCGAGGGCACGCTGCTGCCCGACACCTATGTCTTCACCCGCGGCGAGAGCCGCGACGCCATCTTGCGGCGCATGCGGGAGGCGCAACGGAAGCTGCTCGACGAGCTGTGGCCGAAACGCGCCAGGGGGCTGCCATTCAAGAGCCGCGAGGAGGCGGTGATACTGGCCTCGCTGGTGGAGAAGGAAACAGCCAAACCGGAGGAGCGGCGGCGCATCGCGGCGGTGTTCATCAACCGGTTGAAAAAGGGCATCAAGCTGCAATCTGATCCGACCATCATCTACGGCATAACGAAGGGCGCGCCGCTGGGCAGGCCGATACGCAAGAGCGAGATAGAAAGGAAGACGCCGTGGAACACCTACCAGTTTTACGGCCTGCCGAAGACGCCGATCGCCAATCCGGGGCGCGATTCCATAGCCGCGGTGCTCGATCCGCTGGAGGTGGACGATCTCTACTTCGTGGCCGATGGAACGGGGGGGCATGTCTTCGCCGCCACCTTGCGCGAGCATAACCGCAACGTGCGCCGCTGGCGCGCCATTTCCGCCCGCCGCCGGGGCGGGGGGAAACAGGGCGTGACAGCCGGTGCCAAGGACGGCGGGAAGCGGCCGGAATCCGGCGTGGAGCAGGGGAAGGATGACCCCGCCGGGGGCAATGGCGGGAAAGGACAGGGCGACGGCAAGGAGGCCGGCCGCCTTCCCGCCGGGGCCGCTGACAAGCCGCAAATCGGGCCGGCTGGCGGAGGCGCCGCTGGCGGCCGGCCCACCGTGGCCTCGGCCGGTGGCATTTCGGCCAGCGCCGCCCCGGCCGCCGCCGCCGCTTTCGTTCCGCTCCCGCGTCCGCGCCCTGAACGCCGCTGAAACTCCCTTGGCCTTGCCGCCCGGCGGGGGTAAGCTGCCCCGGCAATGGCGGATTCGCCATCAGGTGATGCTCCGGAGGGGGATGTAATGGCGCTATCGAGCATGACGGGTTTTGCCCGCGCCACCGGCATGGAGGGGGTGCTTTCCTGGACATGGGAAGTGCGCAGCGTCAACGGCAAGGGGCTGGACGCGCGCCTGCGCCTGCCGCAGGGCATGGAGGCGCTGGAGCCGGAGATAAGAAAGGCGCTGGCGGCGCGCTTCAGGCGCGGCAACATGCAGATCTCGCTGCAACTGGAGATCACCGACGCCAGGAGCGCCATGCGGGTCAACAAGGAGCTGCTGGAGTGGCTGGTCGAGGAAGCGCGCAAGACTTCCGCCAGGCTGGGCACGCTGGCGGCAAATGTCGATCCGGCGCGCCTGCTGTCCATGCGCGGGGTGCTGGAGGCCGAGGACAGCACCGCGCGCGCCATCGAGGAGCATCACGAGGCCATGATGGCCTCTTTCGGCGAGGCGCTGTCCGCCCTGGCCGAAATGCGCTCCCGCGAGGGGCAGCGGCTGGAGAAGGTTATCATTGCCCAGCTTGACGAGATAGCCGCCCTGGTGGAGCAGGCGCGCAACGATCCGGCGCGCGCTCCGGAGGCGATAAGGGAGCGCCTCAGGGAACAGGTGGCGCGCATCATGGAGGCGGAGCCGGAGCTGGATGAACAGCGCCTGCACCAGGAGGCGATGCTGCTGGCGGCGCGCGCCGACATAGCCGAGGAGCTGGACAGGCTCGATGCTCACGTGGAAGCCGCGCGCGAGCTTGTCGATTCTTCCGGCCCGGCCGGACGGCGGCTGGAATTCCTGGCCCAGGAATTCAACCGCGAGGCCAATACCCTGTGCTCGAAGTCCAATGCCGCCTCCATCACCCGCGCCGGACTGGAGATGAAGGCGATAATAGACCGCCTCAAGGAGCAGGCGGCGAATATCGAATAGGCTGCAAGGCAAGGGGAGGGGCGCATGACCCGCAAGAACAGCGAAACCGTCGATCTGCCCCGCCGCGGGCTGATGTTCATCATTTCCTCGCCGTCGGGGGCGGGCAAGTCCACCCTGTCGCGGCGGCTGCTGGAAAGCGAGCCCGATCTCGCCATGTCGGTGTCGGTGACCACCCGACCGCCGCGCCCCGGCGAGGTGGACGGCGAGCACTATCATTTCATATCCCGCGAGGAGTTCGAGCGCCTGCGCGACGAGGGCGGGCTGCTGGAATGGGCGGAGGTGTTCGGCAATTTCTACGGCTCGCCGAAGGCGCCGGTGGAGAAGCTGCTGGAGCAGGGCAAGGACGTGCTGTTCGACGTTGACTGGCAGGGGGCCCAGCAGATTTCCTCGCGGATGGGCGAGGACGCGGTGAAGGTGTTCATCCTGCCGCCGGGGGCCGAGGAACTGCACGAGCGCCTGCACCGCCGCGCCCAGGATCCGCGGGAGGTCATAGAGCGGCGCATGGCCGAGGCGGCGAGCGAGATATCCCACTGGCCGGAATACGACTACGTGATAATCAACGATGACCTGGAGCGCGCCGCCGCCGACATATCCGCCATATTGCGCGCCGAGCGCCTGCGCCGCCACCGCCGCACCGGCCTGCACGAATTCGTGCGCTCCATGACCGAGCGCCTGGAGGCTCCGGAGGAATAGCCGTGCGCCGGCCCATGCAGCGGCCGAGGGCCCCGCGGTGGTGACAATATGTCCGCCGGGCGGGGCTTTTTGCACCTATACATATTTCCTAAGTCATATATGATAATTTATGCATGGATATGTGGAAGATTCCCTCCCTGATGGAGGAGAGTGTTCGTTGCGCTCCCTGATGCTTTTGCAATCCCGGACCAGGAGGACGGAGACATGTCTACAACTGCCAAGGCGCTGGGCATCCCCGGCATTCAGGGCAAGGAGCGGCAGCAGGCTGTTTCGGTGCGTGACAGGTATGCCGACACGCGCCGCGCCAGCGAGATCCTCAAGGCCATGGCCCACGAGGGGCGGCTGGTGATTCTGTGCACCCTGTGCGAGGGCGACAAGTCGGTTTCCGAGCTGGAATCCATCCTTGAGCTGCGTCAGCCCGCGGTTTCCCAGCAACTGGCGCGCCTGCGCGGCGACAAGCTGGTGACCACCCGCCGCGAGGGCAAGATGGTCTATTATTCCATCGCCGATGGCGACGTGAAGGAGATCGTTGCCTTCCTGTGCAATCTGATAAAGAATAAGCAGCAAGGCTGACGCGCGGCCCCGCCTTTCAAATGGAAAAGCGCCCCCGCAACCATGCAGGGGGAGGGGCTTGCGCCTTCTGGCTTGCGCGGGAGGGTAGGTAGGCCGGTGTCAGAGGACGACATATTAGAACTTACCCTGGTGTTTCTGGGGCTGGCCGGTGGTGCGGTGCTGGGGTTCGCGGCGCGCACCGCCCATTTCTGCACCCTGGGAGCCATCGAGGAATGCTATTACGGCTCCGAGCGCACCCGCCTGCGCTCGTGGCTGCTGGCCATCGGGGTGGCGGTGGCGCTCACCCAGTTCCTCGATATCGCCGGATACGTCAACCTGCGCCAGTCGTTCCGCCTGTCGCCGGACGTCTTCTGGTTCGGGGCCATTCTCGGCGGCCTGCTGTTCGGCTTCGGCATGGCGCTGGTCGGCACCTGCGCCTTCGGCATGCTGGTGCGGCTGGGCGGCGGCGACATGCGGGCCCTGATCTCCACCATGACCGTGGGGCTCGTGGGTTTCATGACCATGAGCGGCATATTCGCCGAAGCCCGCGTGCGCTGGATAGACAGCGTGTATTTCACCCTGCCCGATGGCATGAACCAGTCGCTTAACTCCATCCTTTTCGGCTCTTCCGTGCAGGGGCAGGTGATGGTCGCCAGCGCCGTGGTGCTGGCCACCGCCGGATGGGCGCTGTCGGGGGAGCGCTTCCGGCGCAATTCCCGCCAGATCATCGCCGCCACCGCCATAGGGGCGGTCATAGCCTATGGCTGGCTGGTCACCTCCATGGCCGCCGACAGCCTCACCGTCAATCCCCACCGGCTGGAATCCTACAGCTTCGTGCGCCCCATAGGCTATGCCATCCTGTGGCTGATGACCGCCTCGGGCAGCACCGCCACCTTCCTCATCGGCGGCGTCTTCGGCGTGCCGCTGGGCTCATACATCGCGGCGAGGCGCAACCTCGACGTCATCTGGGAGGCCTTCGATGACGCCCGCGAGATGCGCCGCCACCTCAGCGGCTCGGCGCTCATGGGCATAGGCGGGGTGATGGCCATGGGCTGCACCATAGGGCAGGGGATGAGCGGCGTGGCCACCCTGGCGCTGACCTCGCTATTGGCGGCGGGCTCCATAGTGATTGGCGCGGTGCTCGGCATCCGCTGGCTGATAGAGGGCCGCCTGCCAGATCCGCGCATCCTGCTGGCGCGCCTGCTGGGCGGCAAGGGGGAATGACGCCAACCTGCGAAGCGCGGGTCGGCGTGAATCACAGCAACATGCGCGGGTCGGTCCACTGGTAGCCGAGGTCGCGCGCCACCGCCTCGTGGGTGACCTTGCCGAAGGCCACGTTTAGCCCGGCCAGCAGCCGCTCGTCGGCGGCCAGCGCCTGCCGCCAGCCCCTGTCGGCCAGTTCGAGGATGTAGGGCAGGGTGACGTTGTTGAGCGCGAAGGTGGAGGTGCGGGCCACCGCCCCGGGCATGTTGGCGACGCAATAATGCACCACCTCGTCGGTTATGTAGGTGGGCTGCGAATGGGTGGTGGGCAGCGATGTCTCGGCGCAGCCGCCCTGGTCTATGGCCACGTCGACGATCACCGAGCCGGGCTTCATGCCCCGCACCATCTTGCGGCTTATCAGCTTTGGGGCGGCCGAGCCGGGGATCAGCACCGCCCCTATCACCACGTCCGCCGCCAGCACCTCTTCCTCCACCGACTGGCGGGTGGAGAAGACGGTGTTCACACGGTGGCCGAATACGCGGTGCAGTTGCTCCATGCGCGGGGCGGATTTCTCCACTATCACGACATCCGCGCCCATGCCCACGGCCATCGTCGCGGCGTGTTCGCCCACCGTGCCGCCACCCAGTATGCATACCCGCGCCGGGCGCACACCGGGCACGCCGCCGAGCAACACCCCCATGCCGCCGCGCTCCTTCTCCAGGCAACCGGCCGCCGCCTGCATGGACATGCGCCCGGCCACCTGTGACATGGGGGCCAGCAGCGGCAGCGAGCCGTCGCTCTCGCGCACCGTTTCGTAGGCTATGCACACCGCCCCTGAATTGACCAGGTCGCGCGTCTGCTCCGGGTCGGGGGCCAGGTGGAGATAGGTGAACAGCACCCGCCCCTCGCGCAGCATGGCGCGCTCGGAGGCCTGCGGCTCCTTGACCTTGACGATCAGTTCGGCCTTTTCGAATATCTCGCCGGAATGGGCGGCTATTTGCGCCCCCGCCCGGATGTAGTCCTCGTCGCTGGCCCCGATGCCGGCTCCGGCTGAGCTTTCCACCAGCACCCGGTGGCCGTGGTGATGGGCCTCGCGCACCGCCGCCGGCGTCATGCCGACGCGGTATTCATGGGTCTTGATTTCCTTCGGAACGCCTATCAGCATTATCCCGGCGTCCTTTCGGCGTTGTCACCCTTCCGGCGAGGCGTCCTGCCGGCGCGCCTTTATCTTCTCCGGATCCTCGGCCAGCATGGCCGAAACCACGGCCTCGGCGCAAACCTCGCCGTCCACCGTCGCCGTGCAGTCGAACCAGTATATGTTGCGCCGCCCCTTGATGGTCTTCACGTCCATGCGGATGGTCTCGCCGGGCGCCACCGGGCGGCGGAAGCGCGCCTTGTCCACGGAGACGAAATAGACCAGCGAATCGGCGGCCCTGATGCCCTTGTGGGCCAGCACCATGACGCCCGCCGTCTGGGCCATGGCCTCGAGGATGAGCATTCCGGGGAACACCGGCTTGCCGGGGAAGTGGCCGGCCAGGTATGGCTCGTCGCCGCGCACCGTCTTGTAGCCGACGGCGGAGGTCTCGCCGTTCATCTCCTCCACCCGGTCGATGAGCAGCATGGGGTCGCGATGCGGCAGGATCTCCTTGATCCGCGCAAGGTCGGCGCTGTCGAGCCTGCTGTCACTCATCGTTGCCTCGCGGGGTAGGGCGGTTGTCAGAACTTGGTGCCGATACCGAACTGAACCAGTTCGTCCTTGTCGTAGCTCTTCTTCTTCACCGCGTAGGCGACATCGAAGCGCAGCGGCCCAAACGGCGAATTCCATATCAGCCCGCCGCCCACGGTGGCGCGCAGCGCTGCCTTGTCGCCGAAATCGGCCCCCGGCGCATTGAACACGGTGCCGAAGTCGGTGAATACCGAACCACTCAGCCCCAGCGCCTCCGGCAGGCCGAGCGGGAACAGCACCTCGACGGTGCCTATGGCATAGGTCTCGCCGCCCAGGTAGTTGCCCTTGCTGTCACGCGGGCCGACACCGGCCACCTCGAAGCCGCGGAACGACGGGCCGCCCTTGTAGAAGCGGTCGGTTATCTTCACCTTGTCGCCGCTCCATCCCTGGATGTGGCCGGCGGTGGCCTTCAGCTTCAGGGTCACGCCATCCATGAACAGTGGCATGAAGTAATATCCGGCGGCTTCGGCCTTCGCATAGTGGACATTGCCGCCAAGTCCGGCCACGTCCACCGCAAGCTGAGCGCGGAAACCGGAGGTCGGGTTGATGGGATTGTCGAGATTGTCGAAGACGTATGTAGCGCCCAGCGAGGAGATGTAATCTGTGCCCAAGGTATCACATATTGACGGCGAGTAATCCGGGCTTGTGGGGGTGCATACGTCAACCCCACCTCGCACCTTGGTGTTGCGCCAGGTAAGGTTATAGCGCGTATACAGCTTCTGATAGTCATCCAGCGCAAAACCGAGCCGCAGGCCAAAACCGGCGCTGTTGGTGCGGTATTTGGATTCTTCCTTCATGTCGGTGCGCGAGCCGTGCAGGTCTATGCCCGCCGTTATGTTGCGGCCAAGGAAGTAAGGCTCGGTGAAGCTGAAATCCACCGACTGG
>CAZXTT010000159.1:0-4943 GCA_964643775.1 uncultured Rhizobiaceae bacterium
TTTTCGTCGAGGTTCCAGGCGGTGAGTTCGTATCCCCTGCGCCCTATCAGCAGCTCGCCGCATTCGTGGCAGTGGGTGTTCTGGCCCTCGTCGTCGCGGATGTTGCCCGTGTAGACGTAGCGCAGGCCTTCCTCCATGGCCCAGCGCCGCGCCTGCTTCACCCGCTCCCACGGGGTGGGCGGCACGTCCTTCATCCGCCAGGTGGGGCGGAAGGCCGAGAAATGCACCGGCACGTCCTCGCCCAGGTACCTGGCGATCCAGCCGCTCATGGCGCGGATTTCGTCCTCTGAATCGTTCTTGCCGGGAATCAGCAGGGTGGTTATCTCCAGCCAGCAATCCGTCTCGTGCCTGATGTGGCGCAGGGTATCCAGCACCGGCTGCAGGTGGCCGCTCGCCAGCTTGCGGTAGAAATCCTCCGTGAAGCCCTTGAGATCGACGTTGGCCGCGTCCATCACCGAGAAGAACTCCTTGCGCGCCTCCGGCGATATGTAGCCCGCCGTCACCGCTATGGTGCGCACCCCCGCCTCGTGGCAGGCCCGCGCCACCTCGACGGCGTATTCGAGGAAGATCACCGGGTCGTTGTAGGTGAAGGCCACCGAGCGCGAACCCGTGGCGCGCGCCATGCGCACTATCGTCGCCGCGTCCGCCTCGCGCTGGATGACGTCGTCGTGGGAGGCCTTGGAGATGTGCCAGTTCTGGCAGAACTTGCATGTCAGGTTGCACCCGGCGGTGCCGAACGACAGCACCGGCGTCCCCGGCAGGAAGTGATATAGCGGCTTCTTCTCCACCGGATCGACGCAAAAGCCCGACGAGCGCCCGTGCGTGGTCAGCACCAGCTCGCCCTTGTCGTTGGCCGCCCGCACGTAGCACAACCCGCGCTGGCCGGGATGTATCTTGCACTCCCGCGGGCACACCTCGCACACCACCCGCCCGTCCTCCAGCCTGCGCCAGTAACGGGCCGGCGCGCCCTCTATCCTCTCCTTGCTCTCCTTGTTGCGCGCCATCTGGATTTTCTCCCTTGAAGTCATATCTATATGTAGGAAGCAGTTCGAGGATTGGAAGAAGCAGATGCCGAATATTCGTCCCCCGGCCGTGGCCGGAAGGTTCTATCCCGGTGATCCCGCCCGCCTCAGGGCATATGTCGAGGCGGCGCTCGCCGAGGCGGCCCGCCACGAGGCCCCGCGGGAGCGGGTCAAGGCCATCGTCGCCCCCCATGCCGGCTATGTCTATTCCGGCATGACGGCCGCCCGCGCCTTCGCCGCCGCCGCCGGCCTGCCCGTGCGGCGCGTGGTGCTTTTCGGCCCCGCCCACACCATGGCCTTCCGCGGCATCGCCGCCCCCCAATGGCGGGGTTTCGCCACCCCCCTGGGGACGGTGCCGGTGGACGAGGCGGCGCTGGCCGAAATCTCCGACCTGCCGCAGGTGGTCATCGGCGACGCCCCCCACGCCCGCGAACATTCGCTGGAGGTGGAGCTGCCCTTCATCCAGGAGCTGTTCCCCGGCGTTCCCGTGTTGCCGCTGGTGGTCGGCGAGGCGACGCCGGAGGAGGTGGCGGAAGTGATCGAAAGGCTCGACGACGGCCACACCCTGTTCATCGTCTCCTCCGACCTGTCGCATTACGAGCCATACGATTCCGCCCGCGCCCACGACGCCATGACCGCCCGCCGCGTCGCCGCCCTCGAGGAGAGCGCCCTCACCCCCCGCGACGCCTGCGGGGCGCGGCCGCTTGCCGGCCTGCTGCTGGCGGCCCGCGACAAGGGCTGGCGGCCCGTGCTGCTGGATCTGCGCAACTCCGGCGACACCGCGGGAGACAAGTCGCGCGTGGTCGGCTACGGCGCTTGGGCCTTCACCGCCTGAGAGCCGCCCTGAGGGCCCGCCTGGGAGCCGCTCGTCCCCGGCGAGGGCCTTTCCTGAACGACTGGTAAGTTGCGCGCCGCGCCGCAAGAGGGTAGAGCTTTTGTCAATTGCATTCAGCCGCGGTTTCCGTGAGTAGCCACCAGCATGTTCAATTACCTCGCCAGCCCCACCCGCTTCCTGCGCCTGCAAGCCGCCGTCCAGCCGTGGCTGACGGCGCTGGCCGTGGCCGTCATGGCCTATGGCCTTTACTTGGGGCTGGTGGTCGCCCCGCCCGATTACCAGCAGGGCGAGACGGTGCGCATCATGTTCATTCACGTGCCCGCCTCGTCGCTGGCCCTCGGCATATACGTGTTCATGGCCTTCGCCCACGCCATCGGCTTCATCTTCCGCCACCCGCTGGCCGACGCCGCCGCCAAGTCCGCCGCTCCCATCGGCGCGGTGCTCACCCTCATTTCGCTGGTCACCGGCGCGCTGTGGGGCAAGCCGATGTGGGGCGCCTGGTGGGTGTGGGACGCGCGCCTTACCTCCATGTTCGTGCTGTTTCTGCTCTACCTCGGCTACATCGCCGTCTGGCAGGCCATCGACGAGCCCCACCGCGCGGCGCGCATCGCCGGGGTGGTGGCGCTGGTCGGCGTCATCAACGTGCCGATAATCAAGTTCTCGGTGGAATGGTGGAACACCCTCCACCAGCCGGCCTCGCTGCTCAAGAAGGGCGGCCCGGCCATCGAGAGTTCCATCCTCACGCCGCTGCTGTGGAACATGGCCGGGATGGCGCTGCTGTGCGCCGCCCTCGTGCTGCTGGCCATGCGCGCCGAGGTGCTGTCGCGCAAGGTGCGGCAGATGGAGATGGCGCAGGTGGGGAGGGCCGGCTGACATGGATTTCACCGCCCGCCACATAGGTTTCGTGCTCGCCGCCTATGGCATCGCCTTTGCGCTCATTGCCACCATGGCGCTGGCCACCGTCATGCGTTACCGCGCCGTCAAGCGCCGCCTCGAGGAACTGGAGCGGCTGGGCGCGCCGCGCCGCCGCAAGGCCGCGCCCGCGCCATCGGCGGATTCCACCTCGTCCGGTGATCCCACGGAGAAACAACCCGCATGAGCGAGGAAATCAACAACCCCGGCGGAGAGGAGGAAAAGCCCGGCGGCGTGAGGCTCTCCGTGCTGCTGCCGCTGCTCATCTTCCTGGCGGTGGCCGGGTTCTTCGTCTGGGGGCTGGTCAAGGGCGACCCGCGCCACCTGCCCTCCACCCTCATCGGCAAGCCCGTCCCGCAATTCGACCTGCCGCCGCTCAGGGGAGCCACCTTCGAGGGCAGGCAGACGCCCGGCCTCAAGACCGGTGACCTGAAGAAGATCCCCGGCGTCAAGATGCTCTCCTTCTTCGCCTCGTGGTGTGTCGGCTGCCGCGCCGAGCATCCCTTCCTAATGGAGCTGGCGCGCCGCAAGACAATGCCCATCGTCGGCATCGCCTACAAGGATCCGGACGAAAAATCACTGGCCTGGCTCAACGAGCTGGGCAACCCCTACTCGCGCATCGGCGTCGACAGGAAGGGCCGCACCGGCATAGATTTCGGCGTCTACGGCATCCCCGAGAGCTTCTTCATCGACGAAACGGGGCGCATAATCTACAAGTACATAGGCCCCCTCGACGCCCGCGCCTGGCGCGAAAAGGTCATCCCCGGCATCGAGGAAGGCAAGAAGAGGCTGGCCGCCAGGCAGGGGCAATGAGGCATGACCACGATAGGCAACATGTATCATTGCCTTGGCGATGTTACTTTTTCATAATGCCGGAACTTCAGGTAAACACATGCCAGCCACGAGGGCAGGTGTGATTTTGTCATGCGTGGGATCAGGGCCCATGAATAGCCATGCTGAATGCGGTATTCGCGCAAAATATCAGCGTTCTTTTCCCGCAGGGAATACCTGAAAGGTATTTCCGAGGACAAAAGGGCGCTGAGATGCAGCGCGAATTCCGCAGGCGGCGTGGATATTCATGAGTCCTGATCCCGAAGAAGAAGAGGGGAGGCTCCATTACCATGAGCAAGGTATATCCGGTTCCCGCCGAATGGGCCGAGAAGGCCTGGATAGATCGGCGCAAATACGAGGATCTCTACAAGAAGTCGGTGAGCGAGAACGCGGCCTTCTGGGCCGAGCACGGCCTGCGCATCGACTGGTTCGAGCCCTACACGAGGGTAAAGGACGTCTCCTACGACTATGACGACGTTCACATCCGCTGGTATTACGACGGCGTCACCAACGTCTGTTACAACTGCATAGACCGCCACCTGCCCGACCGCGCCGGCCAGACGGCCATCATCTGGGAAGGCGACGACCCGGAAGTGGACCAGCACATAACCTACGCCGAGCTGCACGAGAAGGTGTCCCGCTTCGCCAACGTGCTGAAGGCGCACGGGGTGAGCAAGGGCGACCGGGTGACCATCTACATGCCGATGATCCCCGAGGCCGCCTACGCCATGCTCGCCTGCGCCCGCATCGGCGCGGTGCATTCGGTGGTCTTCGGTGGCTTCTCGCCCGACGCCCTGGCCGGGCGCATCGTCGATTGCCGCTCGCATTTCGTCATCACCGCCGACGAGGGCGTGCGCGGCGGGCGCAAGATCCCGCTGAAGTCCAACGTCGACAAGGCGGTCGAGATCGCCGCCGGGCAGGGCATGGATGTCACCGGCGTGCTGGTGGTCAGGCGCACCGGCGGCGACATAGACTGGGTGGAAGGCCGCGACATCTGGTATCACGAGGCATACGAGGCGGCCTCCGCCGAATGCCCCTGCGAGCCGATGAACGCCGAGGATCCGCTGTTCATCCTCTACACGTCGGGCTCCACCGGCAAGCCCAAGGGCGTGCTGCACACCACCGGCGGCTACCTCGTCTATGCCTCCATGACCCATCAATACGTCTTCGACTATCACGAGGGCGACATCTACTGGTGCACCGCGGACGTCGGCTGGATCACCGGCCACAGCTACATCGTCTATGGCCCGCTGGCCAACGGCGCCACCACCCTGATGTTCGAGGGCGTGCCCAACTACCCGGACGCCTCGCGCTTCTGGCAGGTGGTGGACAAGCACAAGGTC
>CAZXTT010000160.1:0-1827 GCA_964643775.1 uncultured Rhizobiaceae bacterium
GCCGGAGAGCATGAAAAACACCCTGCCGCTCATCATTCGCCGCCTGGGTGGGCTGTCCACCATCCTTTTCGCCGCCTTTGGCGTGGCGGTGATTTATGCCATCATGACATCGCACCTGATTCTGCTGTCGTGAGCGGGCCCGGTGCCTTCAAGGGCAGTGCGCAATATCAGCGAAGAAAATCATCCGGCTGATGAGAGGCGTCAATGACG
Source organism: uncultured Rhizobiaceae bacterium (assembly GCA_964643775.1). Taxonomy (GTDB): domain Bacteria; phylum Pseudomonadota; class Alphaproteobacteria; order Rhizobiales; family Aestuariivirgaceae; genus Thermopetrobacter. The sequence continues at coordinate 211 of CAZXTT010000160.1, forward strand.
AAAAGCCGCCATTGGCATGGCAGATCATCAGACCTTGTCCACAGCCTGTTAATTGCGTGGACTGTGGGCATAAAGCCAATGGTCTGTTTCCCCCTGTCCTCGAATCAGCCATGTTGGCGGAGTCGAAAAAACGCACATTGACCGCTCCCATCGAAAGAGCCTGATGCCGATGACCGAAAGCGTGGAAAAGCTGGAGACCCTGCCGGGGTGGACGCCGCCGCACAACCTGGAGGCCGAGATGGCGCTGATCGGCGCCATCATGGCCAACAACCCGGCGCTCGACAAGATAAGCTCCTTCCTCAAGGCCGAGCATTTCTCCGAGGGACTGCACCAGCGCCTCTATGAAACGATAAGCGGCATGATCGCCCGCGGCCACGTGGTGTCGGCGGTTACCATGGTGCCCTATTTCCGCGACGATCCGGCCATGGAGGAACTGGGCGGGGCGGCGGCCTACCTCGGCAAGCTGGCGGCCATGGCCGCCCCCGTCATCAGCGTCGAGGAATACGCCCGCGAGATATACGAGCTGGCGCGGCGGCGGGCGCTCATCAACATCGGCGAGGAGCTGGTCATCGAGGCGCGCAATCCCGATCCGCAGACCACCGCCAGTGACATAATCGAGGAAACCGAGAAGGCCCTCTACGAGGTGGCCGAGGAGGCGCGCTTCGGCCAGGGCTTCATGACCTTCACCGAGGCCATGAAGGAGGCCATCGACATGGCCGGCGCCGCCTTCCGCCGCGACGGGGGGCTTTCCGGCATATCGACCGGCCTGCGCGATCTCGACGAGCGGCTGGGCGGCCTGCAACCGTCCGACCTGGTGGTGCTGGCCGGGCGTCCGGCCATGGGCAAGACGGCCCTGGCCACCAACATAGCCTACAACGTGGCGCGCGCCTGGAAGCCGGGGCAGGACGAGGACAACCCGCACGCGGCGGAAGGCGGCGTGGTGGCCTTCTTCTCGCTGGAAATGTCCGCCGAGCAACTGGCCACCCGCATCATCGCCTCGGAGGCGGCCATACCCTCCAACGACATCCGCCGCGGGCGCATAACCGAGGATCAGTTCAGGACCCTGGTGGACGTTTCGGCGCGCATCGACCAGATGCCTCTGTTCATCGACGACACCGGCGGGCTGACCATAGCCCAGGTGGCGGCGCGCGCCCGGCGCATCAAGCGCCAGCACGGGCTGGGGCTCATCGTCATCGACTACCTGCAACTGCTGGCCGGCTCCTCGCGGCGGGCCATGGAGGGGCGCGTGCAGGAGGTGACGGAGATAACCACCGGCCTGAAGGCGCTGGCCAAGGAGCTGAACGTGCCCATCATCGCCCTGTCGCAACTGTCGCGCCAGGTGGAGGCGCGCGACGACAAGCGCCCGCAACTGGCCGACCTGCGCGAATCGGGCTCCATCGAGCAGGACGCCGACGTGGTGCTGTTCCTGTTCCGCGAGGAATACTACCTCGAGCGCAAGAAACCCGACGAGGGCGAGCAGGAAGCCATGATCAAGTGGCAGGACAAGATGGACAAGGTGCACGGCATGGCCGAGGTGATAATCGCCAAGCAACGCCACGGCCCCACCGGCACCGTGCCGGTGCAGTTCAACGGCACCCTCACCAAGTTCTCCGACCT
>CAZXTT010000161.1:0-1513 GCA_964643775.1 uncultured Rhizobiaceae bacterium
CAGTTGCACGCCCGCAACCCGGCGGTCATCAAGCTGGCCGATGAGCTGGGCCGCACCCCTTCCGCCGTGGCCTTGAAGGCCTGCAACCTGGCGGCGCTCGACGACAGCCTGCCGCGCAAGGGCATGGCCAACGCCAGCCGCATAGACAGGCAGGTGTGGAACGGTTTTCTGGAAGATCCGGCCGGTATCGCCGATGTCCTGGCCGCCTTGCCCCCCGGACTGGCGGATATCGATGGGGCTCATGGCCCAGGTGGCGGGGCGGCGGCGGAAGGCTTCGCCGAGGGCGAGGGCCGCCTGCCCGCCGGCGGCAGGGATGACAATGCCGTGCCGCTGGAGCCGCCGCCGGAAGCGGGCGGCGAGCGCACGGTGGTCATTGCCCGCCGCATCGGGCAGGAATTCTTCCGCCGCGTCATTCTCGTTTCTTACGAAAACCGCTGCGCGCTCACCGGCATAGACGACAAGCGGCTGCTCATCGCTTCGCACATAGTGGCCTGGAAGGAGGCCCCGCAATGGCGCATGCACCCGCAAAACGGCCTGTGCCTGAACGCCCTGCACGACCGCGCCTTCGACCGCTGCCTGATAACCTTCGACGAGGACTACCGCCTGGTCATCGCCGCGGACGTGCCGCGCGAGGCGCGCCGCCAGTTGCAAAGGGCCGAAAGCCGCCTGCAACTGCCCGGGCGCTTCCTGCCCCGCCAGGACTTCCTCGAACAGCACCGCCGCAAGTTCCACGCGCGGTTGCGCGGCGGTGGTTAAAATCAGCGCCGGGGACGTGTTATCCTCATCACATGCGGATTATCTTTCACAAGAGGGCCATGAAACAATTGGCCAGATTGCCGGGCGACCAGCAGAAGCAAATACTGCAAAGGCTGCGCCTGATGGAGAGGCATGGCCTTGACGCGCCGCTCGACATCAAGCCCCTGCGCGGGCGCGATGGCTGGCGGCTGCGCGTGGGCAAAAATCGTGTGCTTTTCCGCCGCCGTGATGATACAATAATCATCATGGTCATTGGGCCCCGTGGCGATATCTACAAGTCATGAAGTGGTGACGAATGAACAAGCCCGTGCATACCTTCGTTACTCCCTCCGGCGATCACCTGGTGGTGCTGCCGGAGGAGGAATACCTGCGCCTGCGCAAGGCGGCGCGGGAGCTTGCGGACATACTGGCATTCGACGAGGCCATGGAGCGCGAACGCGCGGGCGAGGAGATGCTGTCGCTGGACGAGGTGGAGAAACAACTCGCCAAGGAGAAAGGCTCTTCTTGAGTCCGCATGGCCACATGGCGAAAACTGCATGCGGGAAGTAATATTCCGGCTGCCGTTCAATGCACGCTGATCGGCGTCAGGTCGTTTTCCAGCACGTTGGCCAGCGCTCCGGCGCGGCTGTCGGCTATGGCCAGTGGCGTGCCGTCGGCATGACACACGGCATAGAGGGTGACCCCGCTTTCCACCTCGATGGGCGCGCCGATCATGCGTGAGGCTTCCTCCGGCTTTACCGGCCGGATGTAGGCGATC
>CAZXTT010000162.1:0-3303 GCA_964643775.1 uncultured Rhizobiaceae bacterium
TCCAGTTGCCATGTCCCCAAGGCCTTCTTCCCCAAGATGAAGGCCAAGATAATGGCCTACAAGGACGTGCTGCACGAAATCCTCGGCACCATCGACAGCAAGGAAAAATTCGAGAAACACCGCTGGACCATGGCCAGCCGCGTGTGGGCCAGGATGAAGGCCACCGACTCGCGCGAATGCCGCACCTGTCATTCGTGGGAGGCCATGGCCATGGACGAGCAGGACAAGGTGGCGCGCAAGAAGCATGGCCGCGCCCGCGACGAGGGCAAGACCTGCATAGACTGTCACAGGGGCGTCGCCCACGAGCTGCCCGACAAGCCCGAGGAGGACCAGCCGCAATGACCTCCGCCTCCGGCCGGACAAACGCTCCGCGGTTTTCACGCGCCCGCCGTCCGCGTTGCAAGGGCTGTTGCGTGCTGGCCGTGCTGGCCGCCGTATCCGCCATGGTTGCTCCCGCCGCCGTGGCCATGGAGGTGCCGCCCGAGACGGTGCTCGACCGCAAGTCGGCGGAAAAGGCATGGAAGAAGCTGGCCAGGAAGTATGTTGACACCTCCGAGGCGGCGAAGGACATGCGCGTTTCGGCCTCCATAGGCGACACCGACGCCGTGAAGAAGGCCATCAAGGCGGGTGTGTCGCCCAATGCCGCCAACCGCTTCGGCAAGACGCCGCTGATGATGGCCGCCGAGAACGGCAACTTCCAGACCTTCCTTTACCTGCTGCGCGCCGGCGCCGACGTCAACGCCCGCACCGTGGCCGGCTGCACGGCCCTGACCTTCGCCGCCGAGAACAACCATCCGCAGATGATCGCCATGCTGCTCGACCGCGGCGCCATGCCCGACGTGCAGACGCGCGCCGGCTGGACGCCGCTCATCTACGCCGCCAAGTATGGCAACGTCGATGCCATCCGCATGCTCATCCATCGCGGCGCCACCCTCAACACCCAGGACAGGCAAGGGCGCACGGCGCTGATGATCGCCGCCGAGAAGGGGCGGGAGGAAGCGGTGCGCGAGCTAATCAAAAGCGGCGCGTTCCTCGAGGCGCGCGACAAGCGCTCGCGCGCCACCGCCCTCATGCTGGCCGCCGACAACCGCCATTACCGCATCGTCGACATGCTGCTGCGCGCCGGGGCGAAGATAAACGCCCGCGACAGCTTCGGCGCCACCGCCCTCATCCGCGCCGCGGAGGAGGATCACGACCCGGTCATCCGCGTGCTGCTGGCCCACGGGGCGGATGTCAACGTCCAGGACGAGGACGGCGAAACAGCGCTCATGAAGGCGGCCCGCAACGGCTCGCCGCGGGTTGTCCGCATGTTGCTGGACATGGGGGCCGATCCCTCGCTGAAGAACAACAAGGGCGAAACCGCGCTCGATCTGGCGCGCAAGGCAAAGGCGGAAAAGGTCGTCCGCCTGCTGGAAGAGGCAATAAAAAAATGACCTTCACGGGGAACCCAAGTCGACAGCTGGCTTTCCCGCAACAACCGCCAACGGCAAGGAGGAGAAAACATGCCAGGCAAAACCACAACTTTCATCATGGCGGCGGGGCTCACGCTGGCCCTTGCCTCCGGTTCCGCCCTCGCGGCGGGCAAGAAGAAGGAGCTGCTCTCCGGCGCTCCGGCTGAAGTGCTGGCCGCCACCTGCGCGGGCTGTCATGGCCCCAATGGCGCGTCCGGTGGCCCCGCCACGCCGACCATCTCCGGCTTCAACTCGGAGTATTTCGTCGAGGTGATGAAGGGCTTTGCCTCCGGCGAGGTGCCCTCCACCATCATGGGCCGCATCGCCAAGGGCTACACCGACGACGAAATCAAGAAGATGGCCGACTATTACGCCAAGATGCCCTTCGTCCCGGCCAAGCAGAGCTTCGATGCCGCGCTGGCCAAGAAGGGGGCCAAGCTGCACGAGAAGTATTGCGAGAAGTGCCACGCCGAGGGCGGCAAGAAGCCGGAAGAGGATTCCGGCATACTGGCCGGCCAGTGGATGCCATACGTCTCCTACACCATGCATGATTTCGCCAGCGGCAAGCGCGAAATGACCAAGAAGATGAAGAAGAAGGTCAAGAAGCTGATGGCCAAGGAGGGCGAAAAGGGCATGCAGGCGCTGATGCACTACTGGGCTTCCCAGCAGTAGGCGCCGCGGACGAAATTTCTCAATCGGGAGATACAGGACAAATGACTGACAAGTTCAATCGCAGAGACATCATCAAGGCGGCGGGTGTCGTTGCCGCCACCGGCGCGGTGGCCATGCCGACGGTCGTGCTCGGCGCCTCCAAAAAGGTCGTCGTGGTGGGCGGCGGCCCCGGCGGCGCGACCTGCGCGCGCTACCTGAAGATCTTCGATCCGGGCATCGAGGTGACCCTCATCGAGCCCAACAAGACCTACCACACCTGCTTCATGTCCAACGAGGTGCTGGGCGGCCATCGCAAGATGGAATCCATCGCCTTCGGATATGACGGGCTGAAGAAGGCGGGCATCAACGTCGTCCACGACATGGTCACCGCCATCGACCCGGCCAAGAAGACGGTCACCACCAAGGGCGGCCAGAGCTTCGCCTATGACCGCTGCGTCGTCTCGCCGGGCATTTCCTTCCGCTACGACACCATCGAGGGCTACGACGAAAGCTCCATCGACAAGGTGCCCCATGCCTGGAAGGCCGGGCCGCAGACGGTCATCCTGCGCAAGCAGCTGGAGGCCATGAAGGACGGCGGCACGGTGGTCATCGCCCCGCCGCCCAACCCCTTCCGCTGCCCGCCCGGGCCATACGAGCGCGCTTCCCAGATCGCCAGCTACCTGAAGAAGCACAAGCCCAAGTCGAAGGTGATCATCCTCGATCCCAAGGAGAAGTTCTCCAAGATGGGCCTGTTCACCTCCGCCTGGAGCAAGTTCTATGGCTACAAGACCGACAACGCCATGATCGAGTGGTCGGGCGCGGCCGAGGAAGCGGGCGTCGTCAAGGTGGACGTGGCCAACAAGACGGTGACCACCAAGTTCGGCACCGAGGTCAAGGCCGACGTGCTCAACGTCATCCCGGCCCAGAAGGCGGGCATGATCGCCCACGCCGCCGGCCTGACCAACGATTCCGGCTGGTGCCCGGTCAACCTGCACACCTTCGAGTCGACGATCCACAAGAACATCCACGTGATCGGCGACGCCTCGATAGCCAAGGGCATGCCCAAGTCGGGCTACGCCGCCAACTCCGAAGCCAAGGTGTGCGCCGCCTCCGTCGCCTCCCTGCTCAACGGCAAGCCCCTGCAGCCGCCGTCATACGTGAATACCTGCTATTCCATCGCGGCGGAAAACCACGGCTTCTC
>CAZXTT010000163.1:0-3929 GCA_964643775.1 uncultured Rhizobiaceae bacterium
GGAAAGGAAAACGACGCATGAGCACGAGCCAGCCTGCCGACATTGACATCGCGCGCGCCGCCGAATTGCGCCCGATGAGCGAGATAGGGGAAAGACTTGGCATTCCCGGGGAGGCGCTCATTCCGTTCGGGCGCGACAAGGCCAAGGTCTCCCTCGATTTCATAGACTCGCTCAACGGTCACGAGGATGGCCGCCTGATACTGGTCACCGCCATGACGCCGACCCCGGCGGGCGAGGGCAAGACGACCACCTCGGTGGGGCTGACCGACGGGCTGAACCGGATCGGCAAGCAGGCGGTGGTGTGCCTGCGCGAGCCGTCGCTGGGGCCTTGTTTCGGCATGAAGGGCGGGGCCGCCGGCGGTGGTTATGCGCAGGTGGTGCCGATGGAGGACATCAACCTGCACTTCACCGGCGATTTCCATGCCGTTTCGGCGGCCAACAACCTGCTGGCGGCGATGATCGACAACCATTTCTACTGGTCGAACGACCTGGGGCTGGACCTGCGGCGCATTTCGTGGCGGCGGGTGGTGGACATGAACGACCGCTCGCTGCGCCAGGTGGTGACCTCGCTGGGCGGGGTGGCCAATGGCTTCCCGCGCGAGGGCAACTTCGACATAACGGTGGCCTCGGAGGTCATGGCCATATTGTGCCTGACCGACAACCTGCGCCAGTTGGAGGAGCGGCTGGGCGACATCGTGGTGGCCGAGACGCGCGGGCGCGAGCCGGTGACGGCGCGCCAGATAAAGGCGCAAGGGGCCATGGCGGCGCTGCTCAAGGACGCGCTGGCCCCCAACCTGGTGCAGACGCTGGAGGGCAACCCGGCCTTCATTCACGGCGGGCCGTTCGCCAATATCGCCCATGGATGCAACTCGCTGATCGCCACCCGCACGGCGCTCAAGCTTGCGCCATACGTGGTCACCGAGGCCGGCTTCGGGGCCGACCTGGGGGCGGAGAAGTTCTTCGACATAAAGTGCCGCATGGGCGGGCTGAAGCCCGACGTGGCGGTGGTGGTGGCCACGGTGCGGGCCTTGCGCTGGCAGGGCGGGGCGGAGCGCGGCAATCTCGACGAGCCGTCGCCGGAGCGGCTGGGCAAGGGGCTGGCCAACCTGGCGCGGCATATCCAGAACGTGAAGAAATTCGGCGTGCCGGTGGTGGTGGCCATCAACGTGTTCGAGGGCGACACGGAAGGGGAGCTGGCGATCATCGAGCGCCATTGCGCCGCCCAGGGAGTGAAGGCCATACGGGCCACCCACTGGGCCGAGGGCGGGCGCGGGGCGGTGGAGCTGGCGCAGGAGGTGGCGCGGCTGGCCGATGCCGGGATGAGCCAGTTCTCGCCGCTTTACTGCACCTCCATGCCGCTGTGGGAAAAGGCGCACATCATCGCCACCGAGATATACGGGGCCGATGACATAATAGCCGACAAGAAGGTGCGGGCGCGCTTCCGCCAGCTCCAGGAGGGCGGCTTCGGCGACCTGCCGGTGTGCATGGCCAAGACGCAGTATTCGTTCTCCAGCGATCCCAACTTGCGCGGCGCGCCCTCGGGGCACGTGTTGCCGATACGCGAGGTGCGGCTGGCGGCGGGGGCGCGGTTCGTGGTCGTGGTGTGCGGCGAGATAATGACCATGCCCGGCCTGCCGCGGCGGCCCGCGGCGGAGAATATCAGCCTCGATGAAAAGGGGCGGGTGGAAGGATTGTTCTGAGGCCATGGTGAGGAGCCGCTTTCAGGATTTTTCCGCCCCGGCGGACGGCGGCGGCAGCGGGGAGCGCCTCGCGGCCCTGCGGCGGCGCATGGGGGAGCTGGGGCTTTCCGCCTTCATCCTGCCGCGCTCGGACATGTGGGGGAACGAATACCTGCGCCCCTGTGACGAGCGGCTGGCGTGGGTGAGCGGGTTCACCGGCTCCGCCGGGCTGCTGGTGGTATTGAAGGACGGCGCGGCGCTGTTCGTCGACGGGCGCTATACATTGCAGGCGGGCCGCCAGGTGGACGGGGAGGTCATCGAGGTATTGCCGGTGGCGGAGCACGAGCCGCGCGAGTGGCTGGCCGGCAGGCTCAAGGAAGGCGAGGTCGCCGGGTTCGACGCGTGGCTGATGAGCGCCTCGCGGGCGGAAAGGTGGGAGAAGGCGCTGGCGCGGCGCGGGGCGCGGCTCAGACCGCTGGATGACAACCCGGTGGATGACCTGTGGCGGGACAGGCCGCCATGCGGGGGCGGGGAGGTCTTCGTTCACGGGGAGGAATACGCGGGCCGGAGCGTGGCGGACAAGCTGGCGCTGGTGCGCGCGGAGATGGGCGAGAGGGGGGCGCGGCGGGCCCTCGTCACCCTGACGGATTCGGTCAGTTGGCTGTTCAACCTGCGCGGGCGGGCCATCGCCCATACGCCGGTGGTGCTGGCCTTCGCGCTGGTGGCCGACGATGGCCCGGCCAGCCTGTTCATGGACGGGGCGGAGGAAGCCACGGCCCTGCGCGAGGCGCTGGCCGGGGTGGCCGGGCTGCATCCGCTGGCCGATTTTCCGACGGCGCTGGCGGGGCTCGGTGGCGTGCCGGTGATGGTGGACGAGGCGCACGCGGCGGCGCGCATCGTCATGGCGCTGAAGCAGGCGGGGGCGGAGATAATCGCCGCCGACGATCCGTGCCTGTTGCCCAAGGCGCGCAAGAACGCCGCCGAGCGGCGCGGGGCGCGGGCCGCCCACCTGCGCGACGGGGCGGCCATGGCGCGCTTCCTGTGCTGGCTGGAGAAAGAGGCGGCAAGCGGGACGGTGGACGAGGCAGGCGCGGCGATGAAGCTGGAGGAATGCCGCGTCGAGATGGGCGAACGAACCGGGGAGCCGCTGTTCGACCTGTCGTTCGACACCATATCGGCGGCGGGCGAGCACGGGGCGATAGTTCACTACCGGGTGACGGAGGAAAGCAACCGGCCATTGAGGCGCGGCGAGCTTTACCTCGTGGATTCCGGCGGCCAATACCGCGACGGCACCACCGACATAACGCGCACGGTGTTCATCGGGGGGGCGGATGAGCGGCCGGGCGACGAGCAGAAGCGCCATTTCACGCTGGTGCTGAAGGGGCTGATAAGCCTGTCGCGGGCGCGCTTTCCGCAAGGGACGAACGGCGCGGGCCTCGACGGGCTGGCGCGCCAGTTCCTGTGGCGGGAGGGGCTGGATTACGACCACGGCACCGGCCACGGGGTGGGATCGTTCCTGTCGGTTCACGAGGGGCCGCAGAACATATCGCGGCGCGGCACGGTGGCCTTCGAGGCGGGGATGATAACCTCCGTGGAGCCGGGCTATTACCGGCCCGGCCATTACGGCATACGGCTGGAGAACCTCGTGCTGTGCCGCCCGCCCGTGAAGCGGCGGGGCGAGGAGCGGGCGATGATGCATTTCGAGACGCTCACCCTGTGCCCGGTGGAACGCCGCCTCATCGAGGTGGCGCTTCTCGACGTGGACGAGCGGGCCTGGCTGGACGGCTATCACCGCCGCGTGCGAAACTCCCTCGCGCCACTTCTGGAGGATGACGGCGAGACGCTGGCCTGGCTGGACAAGGCCTGCGCGCCCCTGGCCGGATGATGCCAACCTGCGAACCTGCGAAAATCTTGCCCCAGTCACCAGGGAAATGGATCAATCCTTCCACAGGCTGGTATGAGAGGGCTCCGTCCCCTGCCCCGTGGCATGCAAACATCTTCCAAAAAAGTGTGGCCACCGAGAGGGCAAGAAAACTTCACGTAGTGACGGCATATAAATAAAAAGGCCCACGGATAGCGTGGGCCTTCAGGTGTTCGTGAATTTGTTTCCAGCCGCTCAGGCGTTTTCCGACAGGCGCTTCCTGATCTGCTTTTTCAGCTTGCGGGCCTTGTCGGAGAGTTCGCTGTCGCGGGCCTTGAGCAGGAAGGCGTCGAGGCCGCCGCGGTGTTCCACCGACTTCAGCGCCTGGG
>CAZXTT010000164.1:0-3449 GCA_964643775.1 uncultured Rhizobiaceae bacterium
GTCTCGTCTTCCGCTTCTTCCGCGCCCTTGCCGGAGAACCACTTGCGCAAGGTGGCGAAGCGATAGCGCCCCTCGGTATCCAGCGAAACCCCCGACAGGGCCTCCGTCACCCGCCGCGCCGATACCGGCTGGCCGACCAGCCACCCCTGGCACATGTCGCAGCCCAGGGAGGCCAGGTATTGCATCTGCTCGCGCGTCTCCACCCCCTCGGCTATGACCTCCATCCCCAGGTCATGGGCCAGCCGCACCACGTTGCCCAGGATTATGGACGAGCGCTCATCGCCCTCTTGCGCGTCGAGGAAAGAGCGGTCCGTCTTGAGGGTGGAAAAGGGCAGATCGCGCAGCGAGGACAGCGACGAATAGCCGGTGCCGAAATCATCGCAGGCAATGCCCACGCCAAGGGCCGCGATGCGCTCCAGTATCTTGCGCCCCAGCTCCGGGTTTTCGAGGATCAGCGATTCGGTAAGCTCCAGCTTCAGGGTATGCGGCTCTATGCCCTCGTGGGTGATGACCTCCTGCACCTCATCCACCAGCGAGGCGTTGAGCAACTGCACCGATGATATGTTGACCGACACGAACAGCGGCACGTCGGGGCGGAAGGCGCGCTGCCATACGCCCAGGTTGCGCGCCGCGTCCTCCAGCACGACGCGCGATATGTCGCCTATCAGCCCCAGTTCCTCGGCCAGCGGGATGAAGCTGTCGGCCCCCATCAGGCCATGCACCGGGTGCCGCCAGCGCACCAGCGCCTCGAACCCGGCAAGCTGGCCGGAAGCCAGGTGCATTATCGGCTGATAGACGACCCTGATCTCGCCGCGTTCCACGGCGCGGCGCAGATCCTGCTCCAGCGTCGCCAGCCGCGAGCGGCCGTCCGCCATGGAAGGCTCGAAGAAGGCAATGGACGCCGCCCCGCGCCGGCGCGCCTCGAACAGGGCCACCTCGGCATTCTTCAGCAGCTCTTCCGCGGGGCCTTCGTGGCCGTGCAGGGGGGCTATGCCCATGCTCACGGTCAGGGATATTTCGCGCGCCCCCATGTCGAACGGCCGCGCCAGCAGATCGCGCAACCGCGCGGCGAAGGCCGTGGCGTCGCGCGGCTTTTCCGTGGCGTCGAGGATTATCGCGAAACGGTCGCCGGGCAGCCGCGCCAGGGTGTCCGATGGCTCCACCTCGCGCCGCAGGCGCCGGGCAATGCGCGCCAGCAGGGCATCCCCCATCTCGAAGCCGAAGGCGTCGTTGATGCCCTGGAAGCGGTCGATGTCAATGACTATCAGGTAGAGCGCCCCGGCCGTCTCGCGCACCCGCCGCAGGCTGCGCGTCAGGCGGTCCATGAGCAGCGGCCGGTTGGGCAGGCCGGTTATGCGGTCGCGCACCGCGTCGGAAAGCATGCGCTCCTCGGAGCGGCGGATGGCGGTTACGTCTAGCAGCGTGCCGATCAGCCGCGAGGGGCCGGAAGCGGCCGGATCGTCGCGCATGGTGCGCGCCCGCAGCAGATACCAGCGGTAACTGCCGTCGGCCCGCCGCAGGCGCACCTGCACCGAGACGTGGCCGTCATCATCCTTTACCGCGGCGCGCACCGCCGCCTTGTAGAGGGACACATCGGCCGGATGCATGCGCTCCATGAAGGCCGCCGAACCGTCCGCCAGCGAACCGGCGGGCAGCAGCAGTTGCTTCTCCAGCTCGCTGCTCACCTTCAGGCGTCTCGACACCAGGTCGAGATCCCACACCGCCTGCCCGGCGGCGGAAAGCGCCAGGGCGCGCCGCGAGGCCCCGGCCAGGAAGCGCCGCAACCCCGCGGAAGGGGCAAGGGCGGCGCGGATCATGGCCATGGTCAGCGCCACCATGATCACCACCAGCGCCACCGCGGCGGCAAGGGCGGCCCCTTCGCCCGTCATCACGCCGGCGGCCAGCAGGGCCGCTATCAGCACCCAGGCGAACATCAGGGCAATGACGAACATCACGCCATCGTCCATCCGCTCCCCGCGCCGCCACTTGACCATCACCGCCGCGAACCCGGCCAGGGACACCGCCAGCAGCGCCGGGCGGATGATCATGGCGGCATGGCGGGGGTCGAAAATCCCCCACAAGGCAAGCCCGGCGCTCAGCGCCATCAGCCCCCAGGATAAAAAGCCCAGCACCTTATGACGCTGGAGGTTGAAGCGCAGCAGCAGCCAGGCGCTCAGCCCGGCCAGCATCAGCCCCTCGCAAAAGGCCGCCAGCCGCCACAGGGCGGAAACCTCCGCGTGATCCAGCGCCAGTTCGAAAACGCCGCCATTGATGGCCGCAAATCCGCCCGCCCCCAGCGCCAGAACCGCCCCTCCCGCCAGCATGGGCAAATGCCGGAGGACGAACAGAGCCAGCATGAACAGCGCCGCCAGCACGGCCACCCCGGCCAGCGCCCCGGCTGTCAACAGGCCGCGCCCCTGACCCTCGGCGAAGGCGCGCGCCTGCCACAGCCGCGCCTCGCCGATCTGGCCGGAAGTCAGCTCCATGACATAGCTGGCCGACGATCTCGCCGGCACGATGATGCGCGCCGTGTATATGCCAAGGCGGGCGATGTCCGCCCCCGCCGTGGCGCGCACGGACAAGATGGCCGGCGGCGCGCTCAATGGCCCGAAGCCGGAGGCGGCTATCGACGGCCTGCCCAGCCGCACCACCAAGGCGCGCGGGCGCGGCCCCGGGTTGGTCAGGGTGAAAACGGCCCATACGTGTGAAGGAGCCTGCCGCGAGGCCGCAAGCTCGATGCGCGTGGCCTTGCCCCTGGGGCCGGAGGGCAGGGCGACCGCCGCCTTGGGGGCGCTGGAGCGGGCCAGCCTGATGGCCGCCCGCAGGTCCGTGGAAGGAGCGGAAAAATCAGCCCGCAGGCCGACCATGGCCACGGCGGCCATGGCTCCCGGCGCCCACAGCAAGAGAAGGGCCGCGAGCGCGAAGGCGGACAGCCGGAAGAGCGGCGAGGCGGGTGAATCGCCGCCGCCTCCTTCGCCCGATGCGAGTTCACAAGGCATCCCCCTTAATGCTCCCCCCACTTTTGCCTCTCGCCGGCGGCATGACGATGCCGCCGGGCGGACGGGAAAGTGACTGACATTAGAGCATTTTCACGGCGAAAAGGCAAAGGTCAGCCGGTGCCGCCGACGGTCAGGCCGTCGAGGCGGATGGTCGGCTGGCCGACGCCAACCGGCACTCCCTGGCCGCCCTTGCCGCAGGTGCCTATGCCGGGGTCGAGCTCGAGATCGTTGCCGATCATGCTCACCCGCGTGAGGGCGTCCTTGCCGTTGCCTATCAGGGTGGCGTCGCGCACCGGGCGGGTCACCTTGCCATCCTCTATGAGGTAGGCCTCGGTGCAGGTGAAGACGAAATTGCCCGACGTTATGTCCACCTGGCCGCCGCCGAAGGAGACGGCATAGAGGCCCTTTTTCACCGAGCGGATTATTTCCTCCGGGTCATGATCCCCGGCG
>CAZXTT010000165.1:0-4285 GCA_964643775.1 uncultured Rhizobiaceae bacterium
GCCTCCGCCATGACCATCCGCCAGGCGCGCGCCGGCAGCGAGCCGCCGGTGACGCGGCGGGTCGGCGAATTGTCGTCGTTGCCGAACCACACCCCGGCCACCAGGTGGGCCGTGTAGCCGACGAACCAGGCGTCGCGGTAATCCTGGCTGGTGCCGGTCTTGCCCGCCGCTTCGTGGCCAGCGAGGCGGGCCGCCTTGCCGGTGCCCGAGGTGACGACGGCGCGCATCATGTCGTTCATCGCCCCCACGTGGCGCTCGCTGACCACCGTGCCCAGCCCGGAGCCCTTGCGCTCGTATAGCACCTTGCCGTCACGGCTGGTGACGCGGGTGACGATATATGGCGACACCAGCTTGCCGCCGTTGGCGAAGGGGGCGTAGGCGGCGGTCAGCTCCAGCGGGGTAACCTCCGAAGAGCCAAGGGCCAGCGACACCACCGGGTTGAGCGGCGAGGATATGCCCAGCCGGTTGGCGGTCATGACCACGTTTTGCGGCCCCACGGCGGCGCACAGCTTCACCGCCACGCTGTTGAGCGACAGGGCCAGGGCCTTGCGCAGCGTCACGCGCCCGTAATACTTGCCGCCATAGTTCTGCGGCCGGTAGTCGCCGATGCGCAGCGGCTGGTCCACCATTACCGAATCCGGGGTGTATCCCTGTTCGACGGCGGTGAGGAAGACGAAGGGCTTGAAGGCCGAACCGGGCTGACGGCGGGCGCGGGTGACCCGGTTGAACTGGCTGCGCCGGTATGAGCGGCCGCCGACCATGGCCTTGACCGCGCCGTTGACGTCGAGCACCACCATGGCCCCCTGCGACACCCGCTTCCTGCGGCCTTCCCTGGCTATCATCCTGACAATGGCCCGCTCGGCGGCCTTCTGGATGGCGTGATCGAGGGTCGTTTCGACGACTATGGACTTGTCGTATGACCCGATGAGGTCGGGCAGTTGTTCGAGCACCCAGTCAACTATGTACTGGGTGGCGGGCACGTAGGCGGAGGGCTTTATGGTCTGCTTGCCGCGCAGCGCCGTGGCCGCTTCCCTCTTGCTGATGTAGCCGTCGCGCACCATGGCCTTGAGCACCAGCGAGGCGCGCCGCTCGGCGCGCGCCGGGTGGCGCAGCGGGTTGTAGCGGTTGGGGGCCTTGAGCGAGCCGGCCAGCAGCACCGCCTGGCCGAGGGTCACGTCGCGCGCCGAGCGGCCGAAGAACTTGCGCGAGGCCTTTTCCACCCCCACCGCGCCGGCGCCGAAATAGACGCGGTTGAGATAGAGCTGGAGTATCTCGTCCTTGGAATAGCGGCTCTCCAGCCACACCGCCAGCACCGCCTCCTGCAACTTGCGCCACAAGGTGCGCTCCGGCTTGAGGAACAGGTTCTTGGCCAGTTGCTGGGTCAGGGTGGAGCCGCCCTGCACCATCCGCCCGGCGCGCAGGTTGACCACCATGGCGCGCGCCATGCCCAGCAGGTCGATGCCGAAATGGCTGTAGAAGCGCCTGTCCTCGATGGCGATGACCGCCTGCGGCAGGTAACGCGGCAGCTCTGAAAGGCGCGCCTCGTCGCCGAAGAAAGAGCCGCGCTCGGCGATCACCTGCCCGTCGGCGGCCACCAGCATGATGCCCGGCTTGCGCTCCGGTATCCTGAACAGGCCCTTGGCGTCGAGGGTGAAGAAAACATAGGCGATCACCGCCGAGGCCGCCACCGCGCCCCAGAAGAACAGCATGAGGAACCACGACAGGAGGCGAAACACCAAGGGGCGCTTGCGCCGCCCCCGGCCGCGGCGGGCGGGCTTGCGGGCCTTTCCGGCGGCATTGTGTCTTGCCTTTTGCGTCGGTCGTTTGGCCATGTATCGCCGTTACTGGAAAGGGCGCGCCCATGAGCGGCGGCGGATGGGCGCGCGAGAATGGATCAGTGGCCCGCTTGCCCTCCAATGAGGGCGACATGATGGCCCGCGGCCCCGCCGGCCGGCCTCAGCCGTTGTAGCGGCGGAAGACCAGCGTCGCGTTGGTGCCGCCGAAGCCGAAGGAATTGGACAGCACCGTGTCTATTTTCGCCCCGTCGATGCGCTGGCGGACTATGGGCAGGCCCTCGAATTGCGGATCGAGGTTTTCGATATTGGCCGATTCGCAGATGAAGCCGCCTTGCATCATGAGGATGGAATAGATGGCCTCGTGCACCCCCGCCGCGCCCAGCGAATGGCCGGACAGCGACTTGGTGGCCGAGATCGGCGGGATGTCGCCGCCGAACACCTCGCGGATGGCCTCTATCTCCCTGATGTCGCCGATGGGCGTGGAGGTGGCGTGGGGGTTGATGTAATCGACGGGGCCATCGACGGTGGCCAGCGCCTGCTTCATGCAGCGCACCGCCCCCTCGCCGGAGGGCTGCACCATGTCGTGGCCGTCGGAGGTGGCGCCATAGCCGACCAGCTCGCAATAGATCCTGGCCCCGCGCGCCCTGGCGTGTTCCAGCTCCTCGAGCACCAGCATGCCGCCGCCGCCGGCGATGACGAAGCCGTCGCGGTCGGCGTCATAGGCGCGCGAGGCGCGCTCGGGGGTGTCGTTGTACTTGCTCGACATGGCCCCCATGGCGTCAAACAGCACCGACAGCGTCCAGTCCAGCTCCTCGCCGCCGCCGGCGAACATGACGTCCTGCTTGCCCCACTGGATCATCTCCGCCGCGTTGCCTATGCAGTGCGAGGAGGTGGAGCAGGCAGAGGAGATGGAATAGTTCACCCCCTTGATCCTGAAATAGGTGGACAAGGTGGCCGAGGCGGTGGAGCTCATGGCCTTGGGCACCACGAAGGGGCCGACGCGCCTTGGCCCCTTGTCGCGGGTGGTGTCGGCGGCGGCCACTATGGCGCGGGTGGAGGGGCCGCCGGTGCCGACTATTATGCCGCTGCGCTCGTTGCTGACCTCGCTCTCCTCCAGTCCGGCGTCGGCTATCGCCTGCTCCATGGCCACGTAGGCCCAGCCTGCCCCGTCGCCCATGAAGCGCATCTTGCGCCGGTCGATGACGTCCTCCGGGCGCAACGACGGCTCGCCGTGCACCTGGGAGCGAAAGCCCAGCTCGGCATACTTGTCCGCCCGCACTATGCCGGATCTGGCCTCCTTCAGCGACCGGGTCACCTCCTCGGCATTGTCGCCAATGCTGGAGACTATGCCCAGCCCTGTCACCACCACTCTTCTCATGAAACCATCCGCCCTTCTGGTTCCTTCACGGAGAAAAGGCAAAACACCCCTTCATGCCCGCCTTTCAGGCCATGTCCTCCGGCCTGAACAGCCCCACCCGCAGGTCCTTCGCAGTGTAAATCAGCTTGCCGTCGCAGCGCAACTCGGCGTCGGCTATGCCCATGTTCAGCTTGCGCAGGATGACCCGCTTGGGAAACACCGCGTATTCGACCAGCCTCGCGTCCGGCAGCACCTGGCCGGTGAACTTCACCTCGCCCGACCCCAGCGCCCGCCCGCGCCCCGGCGCTCCCAGCCAGCCGAGGTAGAAGCCCAGCATCTGCCACATGGCGTCGAGCCCCAGGCAGCCGGGCATCACCGGATCCTCGTTGAAATGGCAGGCGAAGAACCACAGGTCGGGGTTTACGTCCAGCTCGGCGCGTATCTCGCCCTTGCCGAAGGGGCCGCCCTCGCCGGTTATGTTGGTTATGCGGTCGAACATCAGCATGGGCGGCAGCGGCAACTGGGCGTTACCCGGCCCGAAGAGCTTGCCGCGCCCGCAGGCGATCAGCTCCTCGTAGTCATAGCTGTTCTGGCGCTCGAAGGTCATGTCGGTGAAACTCCTGATCTGTTGCCGGGCGACTTTTGCAGACGAGGGCGGGGCAGTTCAAGAGAAAACAACAGGCCGGCAAGGGAAACGGCAACGGGCGCGGCAATGCATGCCGCGCCCGCCAATGGTGAGCGGTAATGCAAGGGGAGCTATTTTGCCTTTTCGGCGGGTTTGCCGGTTTCCTTGTCCTTGTTCATGGCCTTGTTCGCGCCCTTGTCCATGGTCTTGTCACCGGGGGCCTTGGCGGCCTTGTCTTCCTTTTTCCCTTCCCCGTCCCCGGCGGGCTTCTTGACCATCATGGCTATGTCCTGCCCGTGCAACAGCTTGATGGCCGCCTGCAACTGGGTGTCCTTGGCCTTGTCGCGCGGCACATAGGCGGAAGAGCCCGATTCCTCCTTGCCCTTGGCCTTGTCGTTCTTCAGGTGGCCACGCAGCGAGGCCTCGCCGCGCGTCTTCAACTGGTCGGCCTTGGGCTTCAGCTCGTCGGGCAGCTCCTCCTCGATCACGTAGTCGGGGATTATGCCC
>CAZXTT010000166.1:0-4624 GCA_964643775.1 uncultured Rhizobiaceae bacterium
CGATTTCAACATAGAATCGGGCTCCGAGACGCGCGCCCAGATCACCATCGCCGCCACCGACAGCAGCGACGAGGGAGTGCGCACCATCACCCTGTACGTGGTCGACACCACCTTGCAGCAGGGGCTGATGGAACAGCTCGAGCAGGGCCAGAAAATGCAGGCGGTGGGCAAGCTGGTCAGCGGCATAGCCCATGACTTCAACAACATGCTCACCGCCATCCTCGGCTTCTCCGACATGCTGCTGCAGACCCACCGCCCGGAGGATCCGGCCTTCGAGCACATAATGAACATCAAGAACAACGCCACCCGCGCGGCGGCGGTGGTCAAGCAGTTGCTGGCCTTCTCGCGCAAGCAGACCTTGCAGCCCAAGGTCTTCCTGCTCACCGATTTCCTCTCCGAAATGATCTACATGCTGCGCCGCACCATGGGCGAGAAGATCGAGTTCAACCTCGAACACGGGCGCGACCTGTGGCCCATAATGGCCGATCCGGCGGAGATCGACCGGGTGGTCATGAACCTGGCGGTCAATGCCCGCGACGCCATGCCGCGCGGCGGCAAGCTCACCGTGCGCACCGCCAACGTGCCGGCCCGCGAGGCCGGCAAGGTGGCTCCCGACATCATGCCCGAGGCCGATTACGTGATGCTGGAAGTTTCCGACACCGGCGAGGGCATTCCGCCGGACGTGCTGAACAAGATCTACGATCCCTTCTTCACCACCAAGGCGGTGGGCAAGGGAACCGGCCTCGGCCTGTCCACCGTATATGGCATCGTCAAGCAGACCGGCGGCTATATCTTCTGTGATTCCAGGCCCGGCAAAGGCACCACCTTCCGCATCTACCTGCCGCGCCACGTGGAGACGGAGGAAGAGCGCCAGCAGCGCATGGACGAGGCCAGAACCAGCCAGGAAGCGCGCGAGGATCTCACCGGCTCGGGCCGCATCCTGCTGGTCGAGGACGAGGACGCGGTGCGCGCCTTCGCCGTCCATGCCCTGACGGCGCGCGGCTACGAGGTAATAGAAGCGCCCTCTGGCGAGATCGCCACCGACCTCATGGAGGAGATGCTGGAGAATGGCGAAAACGTCGATCTCATAGTCTCCGACGTGGTCATGCCCGGCATGGACGGCCCGACCATGCTGGCCGGCCTGCGCAAGATGGGGGTCGATGCGCCTGTCATCTTCATGTCGGGCCATGCCGAGGACGCCTTCGCCGAGAGCCTCGAGGAAGACGTGGCCTTTACCTTCCTGGCCAAGCCGTTCAATCTCAAGCAGATCGCCGAGACGGTGAAGAAGGCGATGAACGAACAGCAGGCGAAGTGACGGGGAGTATCGGGAGTGAAAGTAGCGGGAACCCATTACCGTTCCATCTGGTTCGACGATGACAGCGGCGAGGTGAAAATCATCGACCAGCGCTGGCTGCCCCATGATTTCCGCGTCGTCAGCCTCGAGGGCCTCGATGATTTCGCCACCGCCATCAGGGACATGTGGGTGCGCGGCGCGCCGCTCATCGGGGCCACCGCCGCCTATGGGGTCGCCCGCGAGGTGGCCCGCGACCCTTCCGACGCCTCGCTCGGCAATATTCACGAGGTGCTGCTGGCCACCCGCCCCACGGCGGTCAACTTGCGCTGGGCGCTGGAGCGCTGCCGCGAGGCGCTCCTGCCGCTGCCGGAAGGGGAACGCCCGGCGGCGGCGCTGAAGCTGGCCCACGAAATAGCCGAGGAAGATGTCGAGACGAACCGCCTGATAGGCGTCCACGGGCTGGAGCTCATCCGCCGCGTGGCCGCCGGCAAGAAGGCGGGGGAGCCCGTCAACATCCTCACCCACTGCAACGCCGGCTGGCTGGCCACCGTCGACTGGGGCACCGCCACCAGCCCCATGTATCACGCCCACGAGGCCGGCATCCCCATCCACGTGTGGGTGGACGAAACCCGCCCCCGCAACCAGGGGGCCATGACCGCCTGGGAGCTGGGCAACCACGGCATAAGCCACACCTACATAACCGACAACGCCGGCGGCCACCTGATGCAGCACGGCCGGGTGGACATGGTTATCGTCGGCACCGACCGCACCACCGCGGCGGGCGACGTGTGCAACAAGATAGGCACCTACCTGAAGGCCCTGGCCGCCCACGACAACGGCGTGCCCTTCTACGTCGCCCTGCCCTCCTCGACCATCGACTGGACGGCAAGCGACGGGCTCGCGGAAATCCCCATAGAGGAACGCCCCCAGGGCGAGGTGACCCACGTGATGGGGCGGCTGGAGGACGAGGGGGGAGAAAACGGCAAAGGATCGGGAAAAATCGCCCGCGTGCGCGTCACCCCGCAAGGCTCCCCCGCCGCCAACCCGGCCTTCGACGTAACCCCGGCGCGCCTGGTGACCGGCCTGATAACCGAACGCGGCGTGGCCCACCCCTCCACCGGGGCGCTGGCCGAAATGTTCCCGGAAAAGGCCACGGCATGATTCGCTGACAAGGCGAACGCATTCCCGATCATCCACCCACGAGGAGAAGAAGGATGGCGGCCATCCTTCTTGACATTTTATCCACCATTGACTATACTATCATCGTATAATGATAATCGGAAAAAGGAATTTTTATCGAAGGAAATTTTCCATGATCGCCTCATTCAAATGCAAGGACACCGAAAGACTTTTTAACGACAGATTGGTTGGAAAATTTGCCGCCATCGAGCGGAAAGCGCGCATGAAGCTGCAAATGCTGAATGCCGCGCGGGAGCTGCGGGAACTGCGGGTGCCGCCAGGCAACAGGCTTGAAGCCCTGAAAGGAGACAGGGCGGGACAATACAGCATCCGCATCAACGACCAGTGGCGCATCTGCTTCCGCTGGAACAACGGCAGGGCGCTCGATGTCGAGATAGTGGATTATCACCGCTGATTGATTTCGTCATTGCCCGTCCAAGGGCGGGAAGGAACCGACAAATGAACGTGCATGAAAGAGAAGTGGCGCTTGCGCCAATCCACCCGGGGGAAATCCTGCTGGAGGAATTCATGAAGCCGCTTGGCCTGTCTCAATCACGACTGGCGCGTGATCTGGACATTCCGCAAAGCCGCCTGTCGAACATCATCCGCGGCAAGATCGGCATCACCGCGGACACCGCCATGCGGCTGGCGGAATACTTCGGCACCACGGCGCGCTTCTGGCTGAACCTGCAGGCGGAATATGACCTGCGCTGCCTCGAACAAGGCGACTGGCCCGCCATCCGCTCCCGCATTCGCCCCTTGAACAGGGACTGAGGAACCACGCGGCAAAACCCGCGATCCATGTCCCCCATGAACCACTCGGGTTCCGAGAGTCTGCTCCGAAGCCCCGCCGCCAAGCGCCCTTCCCCTACCCCATGTCGCGCATGAGGCGGGCCTTTTGGCGTTGCCAGTCGCGTTTTTTCTCGGTTTCGCGCTTGTCGTGGCTCTTCTTGCCGCGGCCCAGGCCGATGAGCAGCTTCACCCTGCCCCTGGCGTTGAAATACATCTTCAACGGCACGATGGTCATGCCGCGGCGCTGCACCGCCGCCGTCAGGCGCTCTATCTCGCGGCGGTGCATGAGCAGCTTGCGCTTGCGGCGCGGCTCGTGGTTGAAGCGGTTGGCGAAGGAATATTCCGGTATGTCGGCGTTGATGAGCCACAGCTCGCCGCCCTCCGGGGAGACGTAGCTTTCGGCTATGTTGGCCTTGCCCTGGCGCAGGGACTTCACCTCGGTGCCCGTCAGCACCATGCCGGCCTCGAAGGTGTCGGAGATCTCGTAGTCGTAACGGGCGCGGCGGTTCTCGGCCACCAGCGCGCCGTTCTCGCCCTTCATCTTCTTGCGGCCGGATTTCTTTTTCGACATGGAAAGGCCCGTCAGGAATCGAGGATTCCGGCCCCGCGCATGGCTTCCTCGACGGCGCGCTTCGAGGCCTCGGAGATCTCCACCATCGGCGGGCGGGCGAAGGAAGTGCACAGGCCCAGCAGCGAGGCGGCATACTTCACCGGCCCCGGCGAGGTCTCCACGAACATCGCCTTGTGCAGGGCGAACAGCCTGTCCTGAAGCGCAAGCGCCGTCGAATAATCGCCGTCGAGGGTGGCCTGCTGGAAGCGGGCGCACAGGGCGGGCGCGACATTGGCGGTGACCGATATGCAGCCGCCGCCGCCGTGGGCGTTGAAGGCCAGCGCCGTGCCGTCCTCGCCGGAAAGCTGGATGAACTCCCGCCCGCCCAGCAGGCGGCGCAGGTTGGAGGGGCGGTTGAGGTCGCCGGTGGCGTCCTTTATGCCCACTATGTTGTCATGGGCCTCGGCGAGGCGGGCGATCGTCTCGTCGCTTATGTCGGCCACCGTGCGCCCCGGCACGTTGTAGATGAACACCGGCAGGGAGGTGGCCCCGGCCACGGCGCTGAAATGGGCGAACAGCCCTTCCTGGGTGGGCTTGTTGTAATAGGGCACGACGACCAGCGCCGCGTCGGCCCCGGCCCTTTCCGCGTGGCGGGTGTATTCGATGGCCTCGGCGGTGGAGTTGGAGCCGGTGCCGGCGATCACCGGCACGCGGCCCGCCGCCTCGTCGATGACCATCTCGATGACCGCCTTGTGCTCTTCCTCGCTCAGGGTCGGCGATTCGCCGGTGGTGCCCACCGCCACCAGGCC
>CAZXTT010000167.1:0-6120 GCA_964643775.1 uncultured Rhizobiaceae bacterium
TACCCGTTGCATTCGTCGTCGTTGCCGTGGGCGTGGATGGAGAGGTCGTGGATGGTGGGGTTCTGGCCGCTCAGGGGGTTGTCGGGGCGCCAGTTGAGGCGGATCCTGGTGAACTGGGTGTCCAGCGCGTCGTAGAGCAGCAGCCAGCCGGCCAGTGACTGGCCCAGGCCCAGTATTTCCTTGATTACCTCCATGGCCTGCAGCGAGCCCATCACGCCGGGCAGGGCGCCTATTATGCCGGCCTCGGCGCAACTCGGGGCGGCTTGCGGCGGCGGCGGTTCGGGCAGCAGGTCGCGGTAGCCGGGCAGGGGGTTGCCGTCCTCGCCGCGCTCATGCGACTTGAAGGTGGAAAGCTGGCCGGTGAACTGGCCCACCGCCGCCGACACCAGCGTCCGGCCGGCGAGGTGGCAGGCGTCGGATACCAGGTAGCGGGTGGCGAAGTTGTCGCAGCCGTCGGCCACGATGTCGTATTGGCCGATTATGGACATGGCGTTGGCGGCGTCGAGGCGCTCGTCGAATGTCTCCACCTCGACGTGGGGATTGAGCCTCCTGATCGTTTCGCGGGCGCTTTCGGCCTTGGGCATGTTCAGCCGCGGCGTGTTGTGGATCACCTGGCGTTGCAGGTTGGAAAGATCCACCTCGTCGTCGTCGATGATCCCGATGCGCCCGATGCCGGCGGCGGCCAGGTAGAGCAGCAGCGGCGAGCCGAGGCCGCCGGCGCCGACCACCAGCACGGATGCCTCCTTCAGCCGCGCCTGCCCGGGGCCGCCCACCTCGCGCAGGATTATGTGGCGGCGGTAGCGCTCCAGTTCCTCGTCGCTGAAGTGGCTCATGCCCCGGCTTCCCCGTCGATGGCGTCGCGGATGCGCTCCATGCTCTCCTCGCGGCCCAGCACCGCCAGCACCTCGAATATCCCCGGCGACACGTTGGAGCCGGTGAGGGCGGCGCGCAGCGGCTGGGCCACCTTGCCCAGTTTCAGCTCCTCGCGGGCGGCGAAATCCTTCACCGCCTCTTCCAGCGCGGTCTCTTCCCAGCTTTCGACGCGCTCCAGCTCCGGCAGCAGGGCGGCCAGCACCTCGCGCCCGCCGTTGCGCAGTATCTTTTCCGCCTTGGGGATCATGGCGAGGGGGCGGTTGGCGAAGAGATATTTCGACAGTTCAAGAAGTTCCTTCAATGTCTTCGCACGTTCCTTGAGGCTGGGCAGGGAAGCGATTAAGCGTTCGCGCCCCTGTTCGCCGCCCAGGCCCTCCAGGGCCCGGCGCGCCGCTTCCTTCAGCTCCTCGTCCTCCACGTGGGGCAGGAAGGCGATGAAGCGCCGCATCAGCCTGTCGTCGTCGAGATGGCGCATCCACCAGCCGTTGACGCTCTCCAGCTTGGCGAAGTCGAAACGCGCCGCCGACTTGCCTATGGCATCGACGTCGAACCACTCGATGAGCTGTTCGGTGGTGAATATCTCGTCGTCGCCGTGGCTCCAGCCGAGGCGCGCCAGGTAATTGCGCATGGCCTCCGGCAGGTAGCCCATGGCGCGGTAGGCCTCCACCCCCAGCGCCCCGTGGCGCTTCGACAGCTTGCCGCCGTCGGGGCCGTGGATGAGCGGGATGTGGGCCGTTTTCGGCATTTCCCAGCCCAGGGCGTCGCAGATCATCTTCTGGCGCGCCGCGTTGGTCAGGTGATCGACGCCGCGGATCACGTGGCTTATGCCCATGTCGTGGTCGTCCACCACCACCGCGAGATTGTAGGTGGGGGTGCCGTCGGAGCGCATGATGACGAGGTCGTCCATGTCGGCGCACTTCCAGCGCACTTCGCCCTGCACCATGTCGTCGATGACGATCTCGCCCTCGCGCGGGGCGGCGAAACGCACCACCAGCGGCGCTTCATGGGGCGGGCACAGGCCGGCCTCGCGGCAGCGCCGGTCATAGCGCATGGGGCGGCCCTCGGCGCGCGCCTTCTCGCGCATTTCGGCCAGCTCCTCGGGGGTGCAGCGGCAATAGTAGGCATGCCCGGCGTCGAGCAGGCGGTGGACGATCTCGCGGTGGCGCTCGATGCGCGAATATTGCGAGATGGGCTCGCCGGCGTAGTCCAGCTCCAGCCACTTCATGCCCTCGATGATGGCCGCCACCGCTTCGTCGGTGGAGCGCTCGCGGTCGGTGTCCTCTATGCGCAGCAGCATGTCGCCGCCGTGGTGCCTGGCGAACAGCCAGTTGAACAGGGCGGTGCGCGCGCCGCCTATGTGCAGAAAGCCGGTGGGAGAGGGGGCGAAACGGGTGATGACCTTGCTCATGGAGCTCCTGCCGGGATAGTCTGTATTCACGAGAATTACGACGCCAATGCTGAAACCACGGGGATTGGCGACCCGCAACAGGCTTTTGCCAGTTTTCACCGGGGGCCGCAATGGGCAAGCAGGGGATGGACGGGCGCTTCTGGCGGGACGTGGAGCCCGCGCCTTCTCCCCTGCGCGCGGGCCCGCGACAATGGCTGGCGCGGCCCCTGGGGCCACGGCCGGTGGGCGGCGAGCCGCTGGCCTGGCTGGCGGTGGCCTTCATGGCCGGCATCGGCGGCTGGTTCCTCACCCCGCGCATGGCTTCTCCCGCCGGGCTCGTCATGGTGGCGGCGCTGGCGCTGTTGCTCATGGCGTTCTTCGCGCGCAACGGGCGGCTCGTGGTGGGCTTCGTGGCGCTGCTCATGGCGGGCTTCGCCTACATGGGCTGGCGGGCGCAGGTCAACGACACCCGCCCGCTGGCGGCCAATGTCGGCTGGGTGCGCCTGAGCGGCCAGGTGGAGCACGTGCGCCCCTCCGCCCCGCGCCGCTGGCGGGTGGTCGTCAGGGTGCGGGGGATGGAAGGGGTAAGGCCCTCGCTGCGCCCCGAACGTGTGCGGGTCACGCTGATGAAAGCGAAGAAGGATCGTTACGCGCGCCTGCCGCTGCCCGGTGACATGGTGGAGCTGCGGGCGCGCCTGTCGCGCCTGCCCGCGCCGGTGCAGCCGGGGGGCTACGACGCGGGGCGCGGCCTGTGGTTCTCCGGCATCGCGGCTGTCGGCTTCGCGCCGCTGAAGTCGCTGCGCATCGCCGATGACGGCTGTTCGTCATGTTCACCGCCCATGCTGGGTGCGCGCCGGCTGGAGCAACTGCGGCGGGGGATAAACCGCCTGATCGCCGCGGCCATGGAAGACCGGCGGGCCGGGGCGCTGGCGCGGGCGCTGCTCACCGGCCAGCGCGGGGCCCTGTCACGGGACAGCAGGGAGAGCCTGCGCGCCGCCGGGCTGGCCCACATACTGGCCATATCGGGGCTGCACATGTCGCTGGTCTTCGGGGCGGTGTTCTGGCTGGCGCGCGCCCTCATGGCGGCCTTTCCGCCGCTGGTGGCGCGCTGGCCGGTGAAGAAGCTGGCCGCCGCCGTGGCCCTCGGGGCGGCTTTCGCCTACCTGTTGATCTCCGGCAATTCGGTGGCCAGCAGGCGGGCCTTCATCATGCTGGCGGTGATGACCGTGGCGCTGCTGGCCGACCGCCCGGCGATAACCATGCGCAACCTGGCGTGGGCGGCCCTGCTGGTGTTGCTGATCGCCCCGTGGGAGGTGGCGGGAGCCGGTTTCCAGATGTCGTTCATGGCGGTCATGGGGCTGATCGCCGCCTACGAGCTGGCGCGCTGGCGGCGGCTGGAGAGGGGGCGGGAGGAGAAAGGCGGCGGGTTGCCGCCGGCGTGGCGGCCACTGGCCTTCATCGGGGCGCTGGTGTTCAGTTCGCTGATCGCCGCGGCCATGACGGCGCTGCCGGTGATGGTGCATTTCAACCGCCTCAGCGTCTATTCGCTGGCCGGCAACCTGCTGGCCCTGCCGCTGCTCACCGTTGTCGTCATGCCGTTCGGGCTGCTGGCCCTGCTGTTCATGCCGCTGGGGCTGGAGGAGCCGTTCCTGTGGATCATGGAGCAGGGGTTGCGGGGCATGTCGTGGTGGAGCGGGCAGGTGTCGGGGTGGCCGGGGGCGGTGCGCCCGGTGGCGGCGATGAATGCCGCCCTGGCGCTACTGGCGGTGGCCGGCATGGTCTGGCTGGCGCTGCGCCGCGATGGCTGGCGGCTGGCAGGGCTCGCGGTGGTGGCGCTGGCGCTGGCGGCGGCTCCGCTGGCCACGCGGCGGCCCGACGTGCTGATCTCGGATACCGCCAACGTGGTGGCGGCGCGCGGCGCGGATGGGCTGCTGGTGGCCTCTCCCGGGCGCGCCGGGCGTTACGAGCTGGCGAACTGGCTGCGCCGCGATGGCGACGGGGCGACGGTCAAGCAGGCGCGGGCCCGCTCCGGGTGGTCATGCGAGGGCCGGGTGTGCCGCTTTTCGCTGCGCGGCGGGGGAGGGAACGGCGAAGGGAACCAGCGGCTGGTCTACCTGAAGGACAGGCCGTGGAAGGAGCGCCGCGAACGGCCGCGGGAGACGCCGCGGGAGCGCGCCGCCATGGAGGATGCCTGCGAGGGGGCCAGGGTGGTGATAGCGGCCTTTCCGCTGCGCGGCATGTGCGCCGGGGCGGATGTCAGGGTGGATCGCTTCGACGTGTGGCGGCACGGGGCCATGGCGCTCCACGTGGGGGAAGGCGGCATCGAGGTGAGCATGGCGCGCCCGCCGGGGAAGGAGCGGCCATGGAACCCGCCGCCGCTGGCGCGCGGGAAGGTGTTGGCCGCTCGCGGCGCGGCTACTTCAGGCGCAGCGGCAGGCCCGAGACGATGAACAGCGCCTCGTCGGCGTTGCGCGCCAGCATCTGGTTGGCGAAGCCCGCCTCGTCGCGGAAGAAGCGCCCCAGCGGCGTGTCCGGCACTATGCCCAGACCCACCTCGTTGGTCACCATGCAGATGCGCCCGGGCAGGGCCTCGAGGGCGTCGCACAGGGCCTCCACCTCCTCGCCCACGTCGCGGTGCTCGCGCATCAGGTTGGACAGCCACAGGGTGATGCAATCGACGAGGATGAAGGTATCTTCGTCCGCCGCCATGCGCAGGGCCGGGACAAGCTCCAGCGGTTCCTCGATGGTCCGCCACTCCTCGCCACGGCGGGCGCGGTGGGCCTCTATCCTGGCGGCCATCTCCGCGTCGCCGGGCTCGGCGGTGGCGACATAGACGCGCCGCCCGCGGTGGGCCGCCGCCAGTTCCTCGGCATGGCGGCTCTTGCCGGAGCGCGCCCCGCCTATGATCAGTATGGAATGGGCCATGAGACTTTTCTCCCGCCCGCCATGATACACTCCCAGGGGCAATTCTGCAGCCATGATTGACGATAATTTGTTCCAAGGCTTTCATTTTCGCCGCAAATCACGCAAAATCCGCGCCGGATTGCACGGAATATCCTTCTCGCGGGCCGGAAATTCATGAACGATCGGGAAAATCCAGGGGACATGAAGATAGCCTTCATAGCCTCCAACGCGCCGCAGGCGGTGGAAGCCAAGGCGGAGCTGGTGGCGCTATACGGCGACGCGCCGCTCGACGAGGCCGAGGTGGTGGTGGCGCTTGGCGGCGACGGGCTGATGCTGCACACCATGCACGCGGTGCTGGCCAGCGGCAAGCCGATCTATGGCATGAAGCGCGGCTCCACGGTGGGCTTCCTGATGAACGATTACGACCCGGAGAACCTGCCGGAGCGCATCCGCCAGAGCCGCGAGACGGTCATCCACCCGCTGCGCATGGTGGCGGCGGACAACGGCGGCGAAGAGCACGAGGCGCTGGCCTTCAACGAGGTGTCGCTGTTTCGCGAAACTCACCAGGCGGCCAAGCTGCGGATAAGCGTCGATGGCCAGGTGCGCATGGAGGAGCTGATCTGCGACGGGCTGATAATAGCCACCCCGGCGGGCTCCACCGCCTACAACCTCTCCGCCCACGGGCCCATATTGCCCATCAACTCGCCGCTGCTGGCCATGACCCCCATATCGCCCTTCCGCCCGCGGCGCTGGCGCGGGGCCATCCTGCCCAAGGAATCGCTCATCCGGCTGGACGTGCTGGAGGCCCGCAAGCGCCCGGTGGCGGCGGTGGCCGACAACCGCGAATACCGCGACGTGTCGTGGGTCGAGATCTGCCAGGACGAAAGCGTCTCGGTGCGCCTGCTCTTCGACCCGGGCCGCACCCTGGCCGAGCGGGTGATAGCCGAGCAGTTCCT
>CAZXTT010000168.1:0-1980 GCA_964643775.1 uncultured Rhizobiaceae bacterium
GGTGGTTATCAGGCGGTGGTGGACGTATGCCGGCTGGGGCAGGGCGAGCAGCTCCTGCAACAGGCGGTGGATGGCGGTGGCGTGGAACAGGTCCTGGCCGCGGGTTACGTGGGTCACCCCCTGCAGGGCGTCGTCGTGAACCACCGCCAGGTGATATGACGCCCCTATGTCCCTGCGTCCCAGCACCACGTCGCCCCAGTCCCGCGGGCGCGCCGTGACAATGCCGGTTTCGCCACCGGGGCCCGCTCCCTCCTCGCGCCAGGTCAGGGGGCGTTCCATCATCTCCAGCATCTCCAGGGCGCGGGCCATGTCGAGCCGCCACGCGGGCCTTTCTCCGCCCGCCATGCGGCGGTTGCGCTGCTCGTGGCTCATGCCGCGGCACGTGCCGGGATAGATCGGCGCGCCGTCGGGGTCGCGCGGCCAGCGGGGATTTTCCGCCACCGCGCGGCGGATGTCGCCGCGGGTGCAGAAGCACGGGTAGAGCAGGTCCATTCGTTTCAGCTTTTCCAGAAGCGCCGAATAATCCGCCATGTGCTCGCTCTGCCGGCGCACCGGCGGTTGCCATGAAACGCCCAGCCAGCGCAGGTCGTCGTATATGGCGCGCACGTGCTCCTCGCGGGCGCGGGTGGTGTCCAGGTCCTCGATGCGCAGCAGGAAGCGCCCGCCGCGCCTTTTCGCCAGTTGCTCGGAGAACAGGGCCGAGAAGGCATGGCCGGCATGCAGGGGGCCGTTGGGGCTGGGGGCGAAGCGGGTGATCGTCATGGGGGTTCCATAGCGCGTATCGGCTCAATTTGCCATGCCGGCCCCGGCAAGGCTATATTCCGCGCCAACAGGGAGACGGCGCATGTTGACGAGCGCGGAGAGCGAAACGGGCGATCATCTCTATCCGGCGTTGGTGCTCAACGCCGACTATCAGCCGCTGAGCTATTATCCCCTGTCGCTGTGGGACTGGCGGCAGGCCATCAAGGCGGTGTTCCTGGGGCGGGTCAGCGTGGTCAGCGAATACGAGCGCAAGGTGCGCTCGCCGGGTTTCGCCATGCGCCTGCCGTCGGTGATCGCGCTGAAGGACTACGTGCAGCCGCCCTCGCGCCCGGCCTTCACCCGCTTCAACGTGTTCCTGCGCGACGGCTTCACCTGCCAGTATTGCGGATCGGGCGATGATCTGACCTTCGATCACGTCATACCGCGCTCGCGCGGCGGACGCACCACATGGGACAACGTGGTGGCCGCCTGCGCCCCGTGCAACCGCAGGAAGGCCAACCGCCTGCCGCGCGAGGCGGGCATGTTCCCGCGCGTGGCGCCGCGCGTTCCCAGCCATTACGAGCTGCAGAACATGGGGCGTCACTTCCCGCCCAACTTCCTGCACGAGAGCTGGCTGGATTATCTATACTGGGACGTCGAGCTGGAGCCCTGAGACCAGACCCCGCGTCAATGCCCCACGCTGACGTCGCGGCGCGCCGTGCGGATGGTTACCGAGTAGCCGGCCACCACGTCCATCAGGCACATCACCACCAGCATGAGGAAGGCGCTGTTGCCGGCCTCCGGCACCAGCAGGAACTCGACCAGCGCGAGGATGAAGACGCCGGTGGAGAGGATGTGATCCAGTATGGTGGTGGAGGAAGCGCCGGCGGATTTCAGGATCTCGATGAACAGGACGAAGAGGGCGAAGAGCAGCAGCGTGTCGCCGACGCTCAGCACGAGCAGCGACCCGGAGGTCATGAGGAAGCTGAACAGCTCGTCGTCGAGGCGCAGC
Source organism: uncultured Rhizobiaceae bacterium (assembly GCA_964643775.1). Classification (GTDB taxonomy): domain Bacteria; phylum Pseudomonadota; class Alphaproteobacteria; order Rhizobiales; family Aestuariivirgaceae; genus Thermopetrobacter. Next base: position 1,754 of record CAZXTT010000168.1, read on the forward strand.
CCGGAGTTCCAGAAGACCATGTTGAAGGCGGCGAGAACGAAGATGAGCAGTGGAAAGGCCAGTATCAGTCGCATGCCCTTGTCTCCGGAGAAAGTGATTCCCTTCCCGCAGAGCATAGGGCGAAAATGCCGTGGCATGAATCACAAATTCCGCCGCTCGGCGGCGGGGTCGTCTTCGGCGCCTCACGGCACCAGCCGGTAGCCGCCGGTTTCGGTGACGAGGATCTC
>CAZXTT010000169.1:0-2560 GCA_964643775.1 uncultured Rhizobiaceae bacterium
ATGATGCGCTTTTCGCCCGTGTGGTCGAAATCTATGGTCAGCTTGTCGCCATCGGCATGGACGACGACGCCATAGCCGAACTTCTGGTGAAACACCCGCTGCCCGGCGCTGAAGCGGCTCTCGTCATCGCGCCTCTGCCCCTGCCCCCGCCGCCCCCACCGCGCCGCCGCGCCGCCGGCGGAAGCCGCGCCGTATCCGGAAGAGCCATGCCCATGCGCGCCATGCCCGGAAGCGCCATGAGCCGCGGCGGGGCTTTCCACTTCCACGTGCGCGGCGGGCAATTCGTCTATGAAGCGCGACGGCAGGGAATTCTGCCACGACCCGTGAACGCGGCGGCTGGCGGCGAACGATATGACCGCCCGGCGCATGGCGCGGGTCATGGCCACGTAGGCCAGCCTGCGCTCCTCTTCCAGCCCCGCCTCGCCGCTTTCGTCCAGCGACCGCTGGTGGGGAAACAGCCCCTCCTCCCAGCCGGGCAGGAACACGTGCTCGAACTCCAGCCCCTTGGCGGCGTGCATGGTCATCAGCGACACCTTGCCGCCGGAGGTTTCGCCCTCGGCCTCCATGACCAGCGACACGTGCTCCAGGAAGCTCTCCAGCGTGTCGAATTCCTCCAGCGAGCGGGTCAGTTCGTCGAGGTTCTCCAGCCGCCCGGCGGCCTTCGGCGACTTGTCGCTCTTCCACATCTCGCGGTAGCCGGATTCGTTCATCACCAGCTCCGCCAGCTCGCCCGGCGGCAGCTTTTCGGCCTGCTCCCGCCAGCGGGCGAAATCAGCCAGCAGGGCGCGCAGCGAGTTGGCCGCCCTTGCGGGCAATTCCGCCCCCATGGCCATGTGCTCCGCCGCCTCGTGGAGCGTCATGCCGCGCATGTCGGCCAGCTTGCGCAGTTTCTTCACGCTGGCCGCCCCTATGCCGCGCCTGGGCACGTTGATGACGCGCTCCAGCGCCAGGTCGTGGGCCGGGGAGTGAATGACCTTCAGGTAGGCCAGCACGTCGCGTATCTCGGCCCGCTCGTAGAAGCGCGGCCCGCCTATCACCTGGTATGGCAGGCCAAGCTCCATGAAGCATTCCTCGATGGCCCGCATCTGGAACGACGCCCGCACCAGCACCGCCATCGACGACAGGCTCGCCCCGCGCGCCTGGGCCGCCTCGATGTCGCCGCCCATGGCGCGCGCCTCTTCCATGTCGTCGTGATGGCCGCGCAGCAATACCTTCTCGCCCTCGCCCAGCTCGCAGCGCAGCTCCTTGCCCAGCCGCCCGCGATTGTGGGCTATCAGGCCGTTGGCGGCGGCCAGTATGTGGCCGGTGGAGCGGTAGTTGCGCTCCAGCCGGATGACCCGCGCGCCCGTGAAATCTCTCTCGAAGCGCAATATGTTCTCCACCCGCGCCCCGCGCCAGCCGTATATGGACTGGTCGTCATCGCCCACGCAGCAGATGTTGCCGTCGGCCCCCGCCAGCAGGCGCAGCAGCATGTATTGCACCACGTTGGTGTCCTGGTATTCGTCCACCATCATGTAGCGGAAGCGCCGCCGGTATTCGGCCAGCAGCCCGGCGTCGTTCTGAAGCAGCTTCAGCGGCAGCAGCAGCAGGTCGCCGAAGTCCACTGCGTTCATGGCCCGCAGGCGCTCCTGGTAGAGGCCGTATATCTTGCCCGCCTTGCCGTTGGCGAAGGCCGCCGCCTCTGTCTCCGGAAGGGCTTTCGCATCCAGCCCGCGGTTCTTCCAGTCGTCGATGAGGGCCGCCATCTGGCGCGCCGGAAAGCGCTTCTCGTCGATGTTCTCCGCCGCCAGCAGCGTCTTCAGCAGCCTCACCTGGTCGTCGCTGTCGAGGATGGAAAAGCCGCTCTTCAGCCCCGCCATCTCCGCGTGGCGCTGCAACAGGCGCACGCCTATGGAATGGAAGGTGCCCAGCCAGGCCATGCCATCGACCATGTCGCCGATCAGCGAGCGGATGCGCTCCTTCATCTCGCGCGCCGCCTTGTTGGTGAAGGTCACCGCCAGTATCTGCCCCGGCCATGCCCTGCCGGTGGCCAGTATGTAGGCCAGCCGGGTGGTCAGGGCGCGCGTCTTGCCGGTTCCGGCCCCGGCCAGCACCAGCAGCGGCCCCTCGGTGTGCATGACCGCCTGCCGCTGCTCGGGGTTGAGCCCCTCGAGCAGCGCCTCCGCCCCCGCCCGCCCCGGCGCGGCGCGCCGGGAGAGCGGGATGGAAGCGTCGCCGGATTCGCCGAAGTCGCCGATGTCGAAAGGATCGGTCATGCCGTGTGCTTGCTTCAGGATATATTGCCGGTCAACGGATGATGGTCCGCCTAATGAGCGCATCATGAGGCGAAAATGCGCCATTGGCGAGTGGCGGCGGGCCGGTTTTCCACCGTTTCGGGGCCCGCGGTCCCTCGCCCGGTTCAGGAATCCTTCTTGCCGCCGCCCTCGGCGACATAGGTGTCGGCGGTTTCGGCCAGTGTCTCCAGCCGCTGGGCCGCCGTCTCCAGCGCCTTGGCCGCCGTCTCGTCCATGGCCAGCGCCTGGTTTTCGGCCAATGAGCGGGCCGCCCGCAGGGTCGCCAG
>CAZXTT010000170.1:0-3755 GCA_964643775.1 uncultured Rhizobiaceae bacterium
ATAGGTGATCTGCCACTCGCCGTCCCACTTCAGCGCGAAGTTCACCGGCAGCTCCGGCTGGGCGATGAAATACTGCTCGATCGCCCGCCCGGTGACGGGATCCTTCGCCCCCTTCAGCTCGCCGTAAATCTCGAACATGCCATACAGCGGGCTGTCGATGGGCCCGGCCATGTCGGCCATGACATACACCACCGGCAGCAGATCCTTGTGGTAGATTTCCTGCTCCACCGTGTCGCGCTGCAGCACCACGATCTCCGACAGCGGCACCAGCTTGCCGGACACGGAGCGCACCTTCAGGTTCAGCAGATCCTCGATGGAGCCCTTCTCGGACGCGGGCAGCTGCACGCGGATGGGCACCGGATACTTGGAGGCATGGGTGTGCAGGTAGCTCACGTCCTCCCCGCCCAGCGCCGTGGCAATGGCCTGCGCCACCGTCGATTGCGGCACGCCCAGCGCCGCGGCGCGCTGACGATCCACCCGCACGATGATGCGCGGGTTGCCGGAGGTGATGGTGTCGTCGATATCGACAATGTCCTTCGTCTTCTCGAATACCTTGCGCACGTCCCTGGCCACGCGCAGCTGGCCCTCGTAGTCGATGCCGTAAATCTCCGCCACGATGGGCGAGAGCACCGGCGGGCCGGGCGGCACCTCCACCACCTTGAAGGTGAAGTCCGCGCCCTTGAAACGCTCCATGAGCTTCTTGCGCACATCGCGCGCGATGTCATGACTCTTGCGCTCACGGTGGTGCTTGTCGATGAGGTTCACCTGAATGTCGCCCAGGTGCGGCTCCTGGCGTAGGTAATACTGGCGCACCAGCCCGTTGAAGCCCACCGGCGAGGCGGTGCCGGCATAGATCTGCCAGTTCTTCACCTCCGGCACCTCGTGCAGCACCTCGGCCAGCTCCTTCAGCGTGCGCTCTGTTTTCTCCAGCGCCGCGCCCTCCGGCATGTCCAGCACGATCTGGAACTCCGACTTGTTGTCGAAGGGCAGCATTTTCAGGATAACGAGCTGCACCACCCCCAGCCCCATGGCCGCCACCATGACGAACACCATGGACAGGACGAGCAGGTAACGCTTGGTGCGCCCCCATGCCCCCACCTGCAGGAAGGGGGTCAGCACGCGGTTGAACACGCGCCGCGCGAAGGTGATTTCCTCCTTCAGCTCCTCCTCTTCCTCATGGGTGTGCTTGTGACCCTTGACGATGAGCTTGTAGGCCAGCCACGGCGAGATGACGAAGGCCACGGCCAGTGACAGCATCATGCCCATGGAGGCGTTGATGGGAATGGGGCTCATGTATGGCCCCATGAGGCCGGTGACGAAAGCCATGGGCAGCAGCGCCGCGATCACCGTCAGCGTGGCCAGAATGGTGGGCGAGCCCACCTCGTCCACCGCCTGCGGAATCAGCACCCAGGGCTTGCGGCCATCGCCCATCTGCAGGTGGCGGTGGATGTTCTCCACCACCACGATGGCGTCATCCACCAGGATGCCGATGGAGAAGATGAGCGCGAACAGCGACACGCGGTTGATGGTGAAACCATAGGCCCACGAGGCGAACAGCGTCACCATCAGCGTCGAGATGACGGCGATGCCCACCACCACCGCCTCGCGCCAGCCCATGGTGAACAGCACCAGCAGCACCACCGAGCCGGTGGCGAACAGCAGCTTCATGATGAGCTTCTTCGCCTTGTCGTCCGCCGTCTTGCCGTAGTTGCGCGTCACGGTGAGCTTCACCCCGTCGGGCACGAACACGCCCTTCAGCCGCTCCATGTGGCTGATCAGCTTGTTGGCGATCACCACCGCGTTCCGCCCCGGCTGCTTGGCCACCTCTATGGTCACCGCCGGGAAGCAGCCCGCCGGCGCGCCCTTCCTCAGCTCGTCCGGGCCGGTGCAGTATGACACGTAGTTCTTCGGCGTGTCCGGGCCATAGGTGATGTCGGCCACGTCCGACAGATAGACCGGCTTGCCGCCGAACACGCCGACCACGAGGTTCTTCACCTCCTCCGGGCGCGACAGGAAGGCGCCGGCGCGCACCGGAATGCTCAGGTTGTCCTTGACTATGCTCTGCCGGTCGGTGGAGGCGTTGGAGGCCAGCAGCGCCTTGCGCAGGTCTTCCAGCGACAGGTGGTAGTTAGCCAGCTTCTGCGGGTCGATGGCCACGTTGACCACCCTCTCCGGCCCGCCCACGGTGCGCACCTGGCGGGTGCCGGGAATGCGCTTCAGCTCCGCCTCCAGCGTGTGGGCCACGCGCTTCAGGTCATGGGCGGTGCGCCGCGCCGTCGGGTCCCACAGCGTGAAGGTGACGATGGGAATGTCGTCGATGGAGCGCGGCTTGACGATGGCCTGCGCCACGCCGAGATTGCGCGGCAGCCAGTCGAGGTTGGAGAAAATCTTGTCATAGAGGCGCAAGATGGCGTCCGTCCTCGGCTCACCCACCTTGAACTGCACGGTAATCATGCTCATGCCGGGGCGCGAGACGGAATAGATATGCTTCAGCCCCTCCATCTCGCCCAGCACCTGCTCGGCGGGGGTGGTCACCAGTTGCTCCACCTCGCGCGCCGACGCGCCGGGGAAGGCGATGAACACGTTGGCGAAGGTGACGTTGATCTGCGGCTCTTCCTCGCGCGGAGTGACGAGCACCGCGAACGCCCCCGACAGCAGCGTGGCGATGAGAATGAGCAGCGTTATCTGGTTGCGCACGAAGGCCCTGGTGATGAGGCCCGATATGCCCATCCTGCCCGGCGGCGTGGCCGGCGCGCCGGGGCCGGTCGCGGGAGCGCCCTTGGCCTTGCTCATCAGTGCCCCTCCCCGCCGCTGGTGGCCGAGCGCTCATCCGCCGCGCGCTGTTCCTTCAGCGCCAGCGCCGCGCGCAGCGGATCGAGCGCCACCACGTCGCCTTCCTCCAGCCCGGCCAGCAGCTCCACCAGCCCATCGCCCAGCGGCCTGCCGGTGCGCACCTGTATGAAGGCGATGCGCCCGTCGTGAATGCGATACACTCCGGCCAGCTCGCCGCGCCTCGCCACCGCCTTTTCCGGCACCGCCAGCACCTTGGCCTTCTCCACCATGAAGGCCCCCTTCACCAGCATGCCGGGGAACAGTCCCTTGCCCTTGTCCTTCATGTAAAGGCGCACCGTGACGGTGTTGGTCTTCGGGTCGGAATAGGGGAATATGACCATGCGCGACACCTCGCGCCGCACGTGCCCGTCCAGGTCGAGCACCACCGAGGCCTTGCGGTTGGCGCGGATGACCGGCACGTAGCGCTGCGGCAGGTGCACCCGCACCCGCATCTCGTCCTCCGCGAAACCGCTCATCAGCGGCTTGCCGGGCGCCGCCAGCTCGCCCACCTGCGCGTGGCGCGCCGTCACCACTCCCGAGTAGGGAGCCCGCACCCTGGTGTAATCCAGTTGCTCCTCGGCCCGCTTGAGCGCCGCCTGCGCCTGCTTGAGGGCCGCTCTCGCCGCGTCCAGCTCGGCCCGTGACTGGTCGAGCCGCGCCTTGGGGGCGGTGCGCCGCCTGTATAGCTGCGAAACGCGGTCGTAATCCTGCTTCGCCACCGTCAGCCGCGCCTGCGCCGCCTTCACCGCCGCCCTGGCTTCCTCCAGCGCCGCCCGCTGTTGCGTGTCGTCGATCTCCACCAGCAGCGCGCCCTTCTCCACCCGGTCGTTGACATCGAAATGGATGGCGACGATGCGCCCGGAGGTCTGGGCCGACACGGTGGTCTGCCGAACCGCCTCCACCACGCCCTCGAACATGCGCTC
>CAZXTT010000171.1:0-14958 GCA_964643775.1 uncultured Rhizobiaceae bacterium
AGGGCATGGCGCGAGCGGGCGGCCAGCAGGCGGTAACAGGCTATCAGGTCCTGCACCTCGGAAACCTTGGCCGAGAGCACTATCCTGTCGGCCCCCAGCCCCAGCTCTTCGGCGCGGGCCGCCGATTGCAGGGCGGAGGTGACCAGCGCCTCGTGCATTATCTCGCGGGTGTCGCGCGGTTCGTCGAGGCTTGCATTCTCGTCCATCAGGCGGGTGAGCAGGGCCTGGTCCATGGAGCCCCAGTTGACGCCGATGCGCACCGCCTTTCCGTAACGCAAGGCGGTGTCTATCATCATCGAGAAGTTCCTGTCCTGCTTGTCGCGGAAGCCGACGTTGCCGGGGTTGATGCGATACTTGTCCAGCGCCTCGGCGCATTCGGGATAATCGCGCAGCAGCACGTGGCCGTTGTAGTGAAAGTCGCCGATCAGCGGCACCGGGCAGTTCATGGCGTCCAGCCGCTCGCGGATGCGCGGCACGGCGCGCGCCGCCTCCTCGTTGTCGACGGTGACGCGCACCAGCTCGGAGCCCGCGTCATGCAGCTCGGCCACCTGCCGGGCGGTGGCCTCGACATCGGCGGTCGGGGTGTTGGTCATCGACTGCACGCGCACCGGATGGCCGCCGCCCATGACCACGGAGCCTATCCTTACCGCGTGGCTGTCATGGCGGGGCCGGCGCAGGGAGAAGCTCATGAATCCGTTCCCTGTCTGGCTGTGATTGCACTTAATGGCTTCATGCACCAGCGGGCGGCGCGAATCAACAAGGCATGCGTCCTTTCACGCGCCATTTCATGCGCCCTTGACCTGAGGGAGATTAACGGCGAAAAGTGCGGCCAGCAGTTATCGGCCCAATGGAAACAGGCGAAACGATGGAAAAGTTCACCACCCTGACCGGTGTCGCGGCCCCCTTGCCGCTGACCAATATCGACACCGACATGATAATCCCCAAGCAGTTCCTCAAGACGATAAAGCGCTCCGGGCTGGGCAAGGCGCTGTTTCACGAGATGCGCTACAACGAGGACGGCTCGGAGAATCCCGATTTCGTGCTGAACAAGCCGCAATACCGCGACGCCACCATACTGGTGGCCGGGGACAACTTCGGCTGTGGCTCGTCGCGCGAGCATGCGCCGTGGGCGCTGCTCGATTTCGGCATTCGCTGCATCATCGCCCCGTCGTTCGCCGACATCTTCTATTCCAACTGCTTCAAGAACGGCATATTGCCCATCGTGCTGCCGGAAGAGGACGTGCGGAAGCTGATGGACGATGCCGGGCGCGGGGCCAACGCCACGGTCACCATCGACCTGGAGAAGCAGGAGATCACCGGCCCCGACGGCGGCGTAATCGGCTTCGACATAGACCCGTTCCGCAAGCATTGCCTGCTCAACGGGCTGGACGACATCGGGCTGACCCTGCAGAAGATCGACAAGATCGAGGCCTTCGAGAACAGGCAAAAGGAAGAATTTCCCTGGCTGTGAGGCCCGAGCCCGAGCAAGACCCCAGGGCCGCGGGAAACGTCGTTTAAGTCAATTTTTTCCGTTTTTTCGAGGAGCGCGCCGCATGAGCACCCACAGGATCCTGCTGCTGGCCGGAGACGGCATCGGCCCGGAGATCATGGCCGAGGCGAAGAAGATCATCGACTGGATGAACGACGAGGGGGCGGCCTCGTTCGAGACCGAGGAAGGGCTGGTCGGCGGCGCGGCCTATGACGTTCACGGGGTGGCCATCTCGGAAGGGGACATGGAAAAGGCCATGGCCGCCGATGCCGTGCTGTTCGGCGCGGTGGGCGGGCCGCAGTGGGACGACGTGCCCTACGAGGCGCGTCCGGAGGCGGGACTGCTGCGCCTGCGCAAGGACCTGGAGCTGTTCGCCAACCTGAGGCCCGCCATATGCTATCCGGCGCTGGCGGCGGCCTCGTCGCTGAAGCAGGAGCTGGTGGAGGGGCTGGACATCCTCATCGTGCGCGAGCTGACCGGCGGGGTCTATTTCGGCCAGCCCAAGGAGATCGTCACCCTGCAGTCGGGCGAGAAGCGGGCGGTGGACAGCCAGCTCTATCACGAGCACGAGATAGACCGGGTGGCGCGGGTGGCTTTCGACCTGGCGCGCACGCGGCGCAACCTGGTGCATTCGTCGGACAAGAAGAACGTCATGGTCACCGGCGTGCTGTGGGACGAGGTGGTGCGGCGGGTGCATGCGGCGGATTACGCCGACGTGCAACTGGAGCATATTCTCGCCGACAACTGCGCCATGCAACTGGTGCGCCATCCGAAGCAGTTCGACGTGATAGTCACCGACAACCTGTTCGGCGACATACTCTCCGACGTGGCGGCCATGCTCACCGGCTCGCTGGGCATGCTGCCGTCGGCCTCGCTGGGCCCGGCGGACGCCGAGGGCAAGCGGCGGGCCATGTACGAGCCGGTGCATGGCTCGGCCCCGGACATAGCGGGACAGGGCAAGGCCAACCCGATAGCCATGATCGCCTCGCTGGCCATGATGCTGCGCTATTCCTTCGACATGGGCGAATGGGCCGGCAAGGTGGAGCAGGCGATAGCCGACACCCTGGCGCGGGGAGTGGCCACCGCCGATATCGCCACCGAGGGGGCTAAGATCATCCCGACCAGCGAAATGGGCGACATGATCCTCGCCGAACTGAAGAAGCTGGCCTGAGGGCGGATCCGGCCCTCACATGCGCTCGACGCACATGGCAATGCCCATGCCGCCGCCTATGCACAAGGTGGCGAGGCCCTTTCTGGCGCCGCGGCGTTTCATTCCGTAAAGCAAGGTGGTGAGGATGCGGGCCCCGGAAGCGCCAACGGGGTGGCCTATGGCTATGGCGCCGCCGTTGACGTTTACCTTTTCGATGTCCCAGCCCATGTCGCGGTTGACGGCGATGGCCTGGGCGGCGAAGGCCTCGTTGGCCTCCACCAGGTCGAGGTCTTCCACCTGCCAGCCCGCCCTTTCCAGCGCCTTGCGCGAGGCCGGGATGGGGCCGGTGCCCATTATCGCCGGATCGACGCCGGCATGGGCCCAGGAGACGATGCGGGCCAGGGGCTCGATGCCGCGCTTTTCGGCCTGCGAGGCGCGCATGACGATGACCGCCGCCGCGCCATCGTTGAGGCCGGAGGCATTGCCCGCCGTTACCGTGCCGTCCTTCCTGAACACCGGGCGCAGGCGGGCGAGGTCTTCCACGGTTACCCCCTCGCGGATGTATTCGTCGCGCTCTACCGTCACCTCGCCGCGGCGGGTGGTCATGGTAACGGGGACTATTTCCTCGTCGAAGAGGCCGTCGCGGCGGGCCGCCTCGGCCCTGTTCTGGGAGCGGGCGGCGAAGGCATCCTGCTCCTCGCGGCTGATGTTCCACCGTGCCGCCACGTTCTCGGCGGTGATGCCCATGTGATAATCGTTGAAGGCATCCCACAGGGCATCATGGATCATGGTGTCGGTGAAGCGCACATCGCCCATCTTCACGCCACCGCGCAGCATCTGGGCGTGGACGGCGCGGCTCATGGATTCCATGCCGCCGGCGGCCACTATTTCGGCATCGCCAAGGGCCACCTGCTGCATGGCCAGGGCCACCGCCCGCAGGCCGGAGCCGCACAACTGGTTCATTCCCCATGCCGGCGAGGAATAGGGAACGCCGGCCGCGACGGCCGCCTGGCGGGCCGGGTTCTGGCCCTGGGCGGCGGCGAGGATCTGGCCCATTATCACCTCGCCGACATCCTCCGCGGCAAGCCCGGCGCGGGATATGGCGGCTTTCAAGGCCTGCGCGCCCAGCTCATGAGCGGGCATGTCCATGAACGACGAGCAGAAGGAAGCAACCGGCGTGCGCGCGGCGGAAGCGATTACTATCGGGTCACGGGTGGTCATGTGAAGAACGCCTTTGCCGGGTTGTTGGGGTATTGCTGGCGATCCAGTTTATCGAACTTTGGGCGGGGCGCAACAATGGTGCTTTTGGATTATCCCGGGGTGGAAATGCCATTGCCTATTGCGGCCCGCGCCCCTACATATGGGGACGGCGATGCTGCCTGGTTCGTGACGCATGCTTTCCTAGGGGCCTTAAATCAATCCCAGGGAGCTGTCCCTGCGCCTGGCCGTGGCCTCGCGCACACGGCGCCCACCTGCATTTGCGGGAACCCGGGATCACCATGGCGCACGGCCAAGGCGGCTTGCCACTTCCTGCTGTTCAACCAATTTCCGACAGGCATCGGGAGCTTTCATTGCCCGCGACCCCCATCGACAAGAACAGCCTGCGCGCGCGCGCCCTTGCCGCGCGCGCCCGGCTGGCCGGGGCGGCGGGGGAGGAGGCGGGGCGTAATCTGGCGGCGCGCGGGCTGGAGCTGATGGCGCGGCTGCCGGGGCGGGTGGTGGCCGGATACTTCCCCGTGCGGGGCGAGATGGACGTTTTGCCGCTGCTCGAGGCGCTGGCCGCCGAGGGGCGGGAAATCGCCCTGCCGGTGGTGAAGGAGCGCGGCGCGCCACTGGTCTTTCGCCGCTGGCGGCCGGGCGGGGAGCTGAGGAGGGATGCCTTCGGGGTGCCCGTTCCGCCGCCGCATGCGCCGCTGGCCGTGCCGGAGGTGGTGATCGTGCCGCTCGTGGCCTTCGACCGGCGCGGCCACCGGCTGGGCTATGGCGGCGGCTTCTATGACCGCACGCTGGCCCACTTGCGCGGGCGCGGGCCGCTGGTGGCGGTGGGCGCGGCGCATTGCGGGCAGGAGGTGGCGGAGATTCCGAGCGGGGAGCATGACCAGCCCCTTGACTGGATCGTCACCGAAAGGGAAACAATCGGCCCACTTGGGGCCTGGCCTCAATGAATGAAAACGGAAAAAACGATCCATGCGCATACTGTTCCTTGGCGATATAGTCGGGCGCTCGGGCAGACGGGCGGTCATCGAGCGGCTGCCCGGCATGCGCGAGGAGCTGCGGGCCGATTTCGTCGTCGTCAACGGCGAGAACGCCGCCGGGGGCTTCGGCATAACCGAGGCCATATGCAACGAGCTGCTGGACGCCGGGGCCGATGTCGTGACCACCGGCAACCATGCCTTCGACCAGCGCGAGGCGCTGATCTTCATCGAGCGCGAGGAGCGCCTGCAAAGGCCGCTCAACTATCCGCCGGGCACGCCGGGGCGCGGCGCCGGACTTTACGAGACCGCCGACGGGCGGCGGGTGCTGGTGTTGTCGCCCATGGGGCAGGTGCATGTTCATCCGCTGCTCGACGACCCCTTCGCGGCGGTGGAGCGCGAGCTGGCCGCCTGTCCGCTGGGGGAGATGGCCGACGCCATAGTGGTGGACATCCACGCCGAGATAACCTCGGAGAAAATGGCCATGGCCCATTTCTGCGACGGGCGCGCCTCGCTGGTGGTCGGCTCGCACACCCATGTGCCGACCGCCGACGCCCAGATACTGCCCGGCGGCACCGCCTGCCTGACCGACGCCGGAATGTGCGGCGATTACAACTCGGTGATAGGCATGGAGAAGGAAGAGCCGCTGACCCGCTTCACCCGCCGCATGCCCTCCGGGCGCTTCACCCCGGCCAATGGCGAGGCCACCATCTGCGGGGTATTCGTGGAAACCGACGACGCCACTGGGCTGGCGCGGCGCGTGGCGCCGCTGCGCGAGGGCGGGCGGCTGGCGGCGGCATGGCCGGATTTTTGACCCGGCGGATTTTGACCTGGTGGATTCTCGAACCGGCTGATTTTTGACTTGCCGGGCTTTTCGGCTATTACAGGCGCAACAGATCATCATCCCCACGAAACCAAGGGCTGGAACAGGCACATGGCTGGACATTCACAATTCAAGAACATCATGCACCGCAAGGGGCGGCAGGACGCCAAGCGGTCGAAGATATTCGCCAAGCTGTCACGCGAGATAACGGTGGCCGCCAAGCTCGGCGGGCCGGACCCGGAATCCAACCCGCGGCTGCGCCTGGCGGTTCAGAACGCGCGCGCCCAGTCGATGCCCAAGGACAACATAGAGCGCGCCATCAACCGCTCGCAGGGTGGTGATGCCGAGAACTATGACGAGGTGCGCTACGAGGGCTATGGCCCCGGCGGCACGGCGCTGATCGTCGAGGCGCTGACCGACAACCGCAACCGCACCGCCGCCTCGGTGCGCGCCGCCTTCTCCAAGCATGGCGGCAACATGGGCGAGAGCGGCTCGGTGTCCTTCATGTTTGACCGGGTGGGCGAGATAGTCTATCCGCCGGAGGCCGGTGATGCCGACGCCATAATGGAAGCGGCCATCGAGGCGGGGGCCGACGACATAACATCCGACGAAAACGGCCACATAATCATCTGCGCCTTCGAGGACTTGGGCGCGGTGTCGGCGGCCCTGACGGAAGCGCTCGGCGAGCCGGAATCGGTCAAGGCGGTGTGGAAGCCGCAGACCACCACCGAGCTGAGCGAGGACAAGGCCTCCACCATGCTGAAGCTGATCGCGGCGCTGGAGGACGACGACGACGTGCAGAACGTCTATTCCAACTTCGAGGTGTCGGACGAGGTGCTGGCCAAGCTGGCCGGGTAGAGGCGGCCGATTCTGAATCAGGGCGTTAGCCTTTTTTTAATCCCTGCCCCGTATGAATGGGAAAGACCTTTCATCCGCGCCCTTGCGCGGGTGGGGGTTTGTGTCTATGCTGCCTTGAACAAAAACCAGAAGGCGGCTTTCGGAAAGCGAATACGGGGGCGTGCCGAAATGAAAATCACCGGGATAAGCATGGCTGGAAAAATTGCCGGGCTGGCGCTGGCCGCGATGGCCCTGTCGGCCTGTTCGTCGTCCATGCCGACGCCGGATACGGTGGTTCCGGAAGTGTCTTCCTATCACGCGCCGCTGGCGGCGCATGCCATATCCAGCGGCGAGAAGCTCAAGCTGATCGCCTTCGGGGCCGAGGGCCTCTCCGGTGACTACGTGGTGGGCAAGGACGGCAAGCTCGACCTGGGCCGCTGGGGCAAGGTCGATGCGGCGGGCCTCAGCGCCCCGCAGCTCGAGGAGGCGATAGCCGCCCGCCTGGCCGCCAGGGGCACCCCCGGAGCGCGCATAGCGGTGATGCCGGACGCCGTCTGAAAGAGCTTCCCCGGAGCCTTATCACACCATCATTCCATCATTCGCATCACCCGGCGGCCATCCGCCGGCCGCCCGCCTGCGCCCCGCGTCCATCGAGCCTGCGCCCGGGGGGCGCGTTCAGCGCGGGACGCATTCAGCGCAATATGCGTTCAGCGCATGTAGGTGGCGGTGAGGGTGGCGCGGCCGAGGGCGTTCATGTGCGCCATGAAGCCCACGAACCCCGGCATGGCCGTGGCGTCGAGGTCGAGCTTCTCCACCGACAGCGCGTAGACGGTGAATACGTAGCGGTGCATCTCGCCTTCCGGCGGGCAGGGGCCGCCGTAGCCGGGAGCGCCGAAATCGGTGATGCTTTCCACCGCCCCTTGCGGCAGGCCCGCGCCGCTGGCCCCGCTGGCCAGCGAGCTGACATCGGCCGGGATGTTGAACACCAGCCAGTGCCACCAGCCGACCGGCGCGTCGGGGTCGTAACAGGTGACGGCGAAGCTCTTCGTCCCTCGTGGCGCGCCGCTCCACTGAAGGTGCGGCGAGACGTTTTCGCCGGTGCAACTGAAGGAGTTGAAGACGTGGGTGGCGGCGATGGGCCGCCCCTCGGCGATGTCGTTGCTGATGAGCCGGAAGGGTTCGTCCGCGCCAAGCGCCGCTTGCGTGTAATCGAACATATGCCTGCCTCCCATGTGTAGATTTCATCATGCCTGAGACCCGTCATGGCAATGATGACATGGCGATGGCGGCGATTCAATGCCGGCGCTGCCCGCGCCGCCTTTGCGAGGCCGACTTGAGCTGGCCGCAGGCGGCCATTATGTCGCGCCCGCGCGGGCTGCGCACCGGCGAGGCGTAACCGGCCCGGTTCACCACCTCGGCGAAGCGCTCTATGTCTTCCCACGGGGAGCATTCGTAGGGGCTGCCCGGCCACGGGTTGAAGGGAATAAGGTTGACCTTGGCGGGTATGCCCCTGAGCAGGCCGACCAGCCGCCTCGCGTCCTCCACGGAATCGTTGATGCCCTTGAGCATTACGTATTCGAAGGTGATGCGCCGGGCGTTGGACAGGCCGGGATAGTTGCGGCAAGCCTCCAGCACCTCGGCTATCGGATACTTGCGATTGAGCGGCACCAGCCGGTCGCGCACCTCGTCGGTGGTGGCGTGCAGCGATATGGCCAGCATCACATCCATCTCCGCCCCGGCGCGCGGGATCTGCGGGGCCACCCCGGCGGTGGACAGGGTGAGGCGGCGCTTCGACAGCGATATGCCCTCGCCGTCGCTGATTATGGCGCAGGCGTCCCTGACGTTGTCGAAGTTATACAGCGGCTCGCCCATGCCCATTATCACCACGTTGGTGACATGGCGGCCAGAGGCGGGGGGATTGGGGTTGGCGCTCATCTGGCGCGGCCAGTCCCCCAGCTCGTCGCGCGCCACCAGCACCTGCGCCACTATCTCCCCGGCGGTGAGATTGCGCACCAGCTTCTGGGTGCCGGTGTGGCAGAAGGTGCAGTTCAGGGTGCAGCCCACCTGCGAGGATATGCACAAGGTGCCGCGGTCTTCCTCCGGGATGTAGACCACTTCCACCTCGTGGCGCTCGCCGCTGCCGTCGGGCGGCATGCGCAACAGCCACTTGCGGGTGCCGTCCAGCGATTTCTGGCGCGCCACCACCTCGGGGCGCGATATGTCGAAATGCCCGGCCAGCGCGGCGCGCAGTTCCTTGCCGATGTTGGTCATCTGGCCGAAGGAGGTGGCGCCGCGGTTATACAGCCATTGCCATATCTGCTGGGCGCGCATCCTGCTCTGGCGGGCCGGCACGCCGATGCCCTCCAGCGCCTCCATCATGGCGGCGCGCGTCAGCCCCACCAGCGGCTGGCGGGTATTTGTGGCGGAGATGTTCATTGACCCGGACACGCCCTGACAAAATCATCCAGAGCGGATGTTTAGCGCATTTTGCACAGCTCGCCGATCTTTTTCAGCGCCGCGCTCACCCCGGAGAGGTCATAGGTGTCGGTGGTGCGGGTGCCGCGGGCGGAAGTGCCGGTGACGGTCATCGTCTTCCCGGCCTTCATGGCGGCCACTATCTTCCTGTCCACTGCCGGTCCCTCGCTCCACGCCCCGTCGCCGGTGGTGAACAGGGTGAAGGACTTGCCGTCTATTTTCAGTCTGACGGTGGAATCCTTCTTGAACGTATAGCCGATGATGGTGTTGACCTCGCCGCGCACCTTTTCGCCGGGGCGGTGGGTGACGAGGAAGAAGGCCGGATCGCGCCTGATGTTCTTGCGCGAGGCGCTCTGCTTGACCGGCTTGGAGACCATGTAGCAGACGGGGCCTCTTTTCGTCTTGTAATGATAGGCCGTCCACTTGCCATACATTCCGGCCTCCACGGGCACCGGCCCCTTCGGCTTGCTCTTGGCGTGAGCGGCGGGGATGGCAGCGATGGCCGCCGTGGCGGCGGCGGTGATTATGGCGCGAATCAGTCTCATGAAGTGATAACCTATGTGCTAGCCGGGAATACGTCCAGCCCCCAGGACGGGTTGGCGAGGAGCGAATATTGCAGTCCGTGAGGTTCTCGCCGCCAATTCTGGCCACATTGCGGCCCCGCAATCAGCATTTTGGCCAGATCATGAATCCAGCGTCTTCGTGCCCGCGGGCATCTTGCCCGCCTTCAGCTCTTCAAGGGCCTTGTCGGCCGCCTCGTAGTGGCGCGGCTTCATGTGGGCGCGCACCAGCCCGATGGTGGTGGCCAGCACCGTCAGGTCGTCGCTGAAGCCCAGACCGGGCAGCAGGTCGGGGATGAGATCGACGGGCACGACGAAATAGGCCAGCGCCGCCAGCAGCATGCCCTTGACGCGCCCCGGGGTGGCCGGGTCGAAGGCGCAATACCAGGCGGCCAGCGCCTGCCGGGCGAAGGGCACGCGGGCCAGGAACCTGGCCATCTTGGGCCAGAATCCCTCGCGCACGGTGGTTGCGTTGTCGTGGCCGGTGAACACCCGCCAGGCGCTGTTGTGGCGCGCCAGCCTGTCGTCATCGCCGCTCATGCATTCCCTCCGTGATGGACAGCACTGCTCACTCAATTGGTGGCCGCGGGCGGGAAATTCAATATCCCCTGCCCGGCATGCGGCGGGCGGCGCGGGCGGCGCGCAGGCCCAGCGACATCAGGCAGCGCTCGGCTATCTGGGCCTCGATGGTGGCAAGCACGCGTGTCTCGGCGGTGGCGGTGAACAGTTTTTCCGCCGCCTCCTCCAGGTCTTGAACGGGCCACAGAACGAGCTGGCGGGCTACCGCGTTATGGCGCTTGAAGAACACCGGCGGGCGGGCCGACTTCACCACCTGGGCGGGAACGCCACCGGCGGCCACCGCCAGCGACAAGGTGGTGAGCATGGCCACGTGGCCGGAGGCGGCGGAGAGAATGCGCGCCGGTGTCACTCCCTCTTCCAGGAGGGCGGCGAGCAGCCGCGTTCCGCCCGCCACGTCGCCGGTGAAGAAGGCATCGAGCATGGCATCCATGGCATGGGCGGAGACATCGCCGCAGATGGCCTCCACGTCCTCGAGCGTCACCCTGTCCTGGCCCATGCAATAGAGGGCCAGCTTCTCGAGTTCGCCGCGGCTGGCGGCGCGGTCGGCCCCCAGCAGGGCCGACAGGGCGCTCATGGCGTCCGGGGCTATGGACAGGCCATGGCCGGAGAGCGTCTCGCGGATGACCTTCCCGATGTCCTGCGCGGTGTCCTCGTAGATGGGGGCGCAGGCCAGTTCCTTCGATTTCTCGAACAGCTTGCGCAGCTTCGAGGCGGGCTTCAGCGGCCCGGCCTCGGCGATTATCACCGCATCGCCGGGGGGGGAGGAAAGGACGTTCTCCATCGCCCTGGCGAAGGCCTCGCCGGCGGCGCGCACCCTGATGGCGGTGCGCCCCCCGAACATGGAAACCGACTGCGCCTCGTCGGCCAGCCGCGCCGGATCGGACCTGCATATGTCGTCATCCAGGGTGGTGATGCTCAGGGGGTCGCCGCTGCCGCCGGTTACCGCATTTATCAGGCGTTTCGACAGCTCGCCGACGCCGCCACTGTCCGCGCCGTATATCAGCACGCCGCGCAGCGCGCCTTGGCCGACCTGCCCGATCAGCCTGTCGTGGTCCGCTGGCTTGAATACGCTCATTGCCGGTGGCTGGCCAGCCAGGCGGCCAGCCGGGTGCGCATGTCGCGGGCCACCACCCGCGTGGCGGTCTCTATGGCGTTGTCACGGGCCTGGTTGTCGGCATGGAGATGGCCGGTGGTGGTGTAGGAAACCTCGGCGAACGTCTTGCCGCTGGTCAGCTCTTTTCCGGCCGCGTTGCTCAACTGGTATTCGACGTTTAGCACATAGCGCTTCTGGGGCTTGTTGCCGCTGAAGCTGACCACCGCGTCAAGGGTTTTCGACGAGTGGGTGAAATTTATCCGGTATCCCCCGCCACCGGCGGCCGCCGGGGCTATGCCCTCGAGGAAGGCATTGCGGATAAGCTGGCCGGTGCGATCATTCTGGGGGGCCACCTCGGCCCCGCGCAGCAGGGTCTCGGCCGATTCTCCGCCGTTGTCCGAATAGAGCGGGCGAAAGCCGCAGCCGCCGAGCAGGGCGGCGGCGGACAGGGCAATGAGAATATGGGCAAGCCTGGGCATTCAGTTGGCCACCACGTTGACGATGCGCCCGGGCACGACGATCACCTTGCGCACCGTTTTGTCCCCGATGGCCCTTTTTACCGCATCGAGGGCCAGCGCGGAAGCCTCCACCTCTTCCGCCGGGGCCGAGGCGGGCACCACGATCTCGCCGCGGCGCTTGCCGTTTACCTGCACCGGCAGGGTGATGGTGTCTTCCACCAGCAAATCCTCGTCGGGCGCGGGCCACGCGGCATTGGCCACCAGCCCCTCGTGGCCCAGCACCCGCCAGCATTCCTCGGCCAGGTGCGGCATCATGGGCGAGAACATGACGACCAGCAGGTCGGCGGCCTCGCGCAGGGCGAAGGCCTCGCCGGGCCCGTCGCCGGCCTTGCCGAGAAAGGCGGACATCCCGGCCACCAGCTCGTGGATGCGGGCGATGGCGACATTGAAGCGCAGCGTCTCGATGGCCTCGCTGACCGCCGCCAGCGTCTTGTGGGCCTTGCGGCGCAGCTCCAGCGCCTTGCCAGAGAAGTCACGCGGCGCCTCCGCCGGGGCGGCGATCCCGGATATGGAGTTCACCATGCGCCACAGGCGCTGGACGAAGCGCCACGCGCCCTCGACGCCCGCTTCCGTCCATTCTATGTCGCGCTCCGGCGGGCTGTCGGAAAGGATGAACCAGCGCGCCGTGTCGGCCCCGTAGCGGTCGATGATGTTCTGCGGGTCGATGACGTTCTTCTTCGACTTCGACATCTTCTCCACCGGCCCGGCGGTTATCCTTTCGCCCGTCTCCCGGTGGCGCAGGGCGCCGTCATCGCCGCGCTCCACCATGGCCGGTTCCACCCAGTTACCGGATTCGTCCTTGTATGTCTCGTGGATGACCATGCCCTGGGTGAACAGGGCGGCGAAGGGCTCGCGGATGTGCAGATGGCCGGTGTCGCACATGGCGCGGGCGTAGAAGCGCGAGTAGAGCAGGTGCAGGATGGCGTGCTCTATGCCGCCGATGTATTGATCCACCGGCATCCAGTAACGCGCCGCCTTCTCCTCCACCGGCACGTCATCGGCATGGGGCGAGCAGAAGCGGGCGTAATACCAAGAGCTGTCGATGAAGGTGTCGAAGGTATCCGTCTCGCGCTCGGCCTCGCCGCCGCACCTGGGGCACTTGACGTGCTTCCACGTGGGGTGGCGCTCCAGCGGGTTGCCCGGCTCGTCGAAAGTGACGTCCTCCGGCAGGGTGACCGGCAGCTCTTCCCTGGGCACCGGCACGATGCCGCATTCGGGGCAATGGATGACCGGGATGGGACAGCCCCAGTAGCGCTGGCGCGACACGCCCCAGTCGCGCAGGCGATAGTTCACCTGCCGCTCGCCAATGCCCATCTCCTCCATGCGGCGGGCCATTTCCTCCCTGGCCTCGGCCACCGTCATGCCGTCGAGGAAGCCGGAGTTTATCATCACCATGTCGGGATTATCCGAATCCGTCAGCGCCTCGTCGCCGACCCGGCATTCATCCGCCGGGGTGTCCTTCGGGCACACCACCGGGATGACCGGCAGGTCATACTTGCGGGCGAAGTCGAGGTCGCGCTGGTCATGGGCCGGGCAGCCGAAGATGGCCCCCTCGCCATAGCCCATGAGCACGAAGTTGGCGGCATAGACGGGCAGCTTCACATCATCGAGGAACGGATGGCGGGCATGAAGCGGCAGGCGCACGCCCTTCTTCTCGGCCTTCTCTATGGCCTCCTCGGAGGTGCCCAGCGCCGCCGTCTCGCGCCGGAAGGCGGCTATGGCCTCGTCCCTTTCGGCCAGTTCGGCGACTATCGGGTGATCGGCGGAAAGGGCGACGAAGGAAGCGCCGAAGATGGTGTCGTGGCGGGTGGTGAACACCGGCAGCTTCCGCGGCCACGGGTTGCCCTCCTCGTCCTCCAGCTCGAAGGTGAAACGCATGCCCTCGGAGCGGCCTATCCAGTTGCGCTGCATGAGGCGCACCTTTTCGGGCCAGTTCTCCAGCTCGTCCAGCCCCTTGAGCAGGTCTTCGGCGTAATGGGTGATGCGCAGGAACCACTGCGACAGCTCGCGCTTCTCCACCAGCGCCCCGGAGCGCCAGCCGCGCCCGTCTATCACCTGCTCGTTGGCCAGCACCGTCTGATCCACCGGATCCCAGTTGACCTGCGAGGTCTTGCGCACCGCCAGCCCCTTGTCGAGGAAGTCGATGAACATGGCCTGTTCGTGCTTGTAGTAGCCGGGGTCGCAGGAGGCGAACTCGCGGCTCCAGTCGAGCGAGAAGCCCAGCCGCTTGAGCTGGCCCTTCATGTGGGCGATGTTCTCGTATGTCCACTTGGCCGGATGCACGCCCTTGTCCATGGCGGCGTTCTCCGCCGGCATGCCGAAGGCGTCCCAGCCCATGGGGTGCAGCACGTTGAAGCCCTTCGCGCGCTTGTAGCGGGCCAGCACGTCGCCCAGCGTGTAGTTGCGCACGTGGCCCATGTGGATGCGCCCGGAAGGATAGGGGAACATCTCCAGCACGTAGAACTTGGGCTTGTCCGAATTCTCCACGGCGCGCGAGTATCCGGCCTCTTCCCAGGCCCGCTGCCACTTCGGCTCCGCGTCGCGCGGATCGTATTTCTGCGGATTGCTCATCCCGGCTCCCTGACCCCTCACTCTGCCCTTGATGAAACGCATGAATGGCGGCACAAATGCTGGCATGTGAGTAACAACACTTTGGCGGAGGCGCAAGAAGCCCATGGCGAAAGCACACGAAGGGCTGGAAATGGTCAACGGGCGGCTGGCCGCCGCCTGCCGCGAGGCGGGGCGGGATCGCGGTGAAGTGACGCTGATAGCCGTTTCCAAGACGCACGGGGAAGAGGCCATAATCCCGGTGCTGGAGGCGGGCCAGCGCCATTTCGGCGAGAACCGCGTGCAGGAGGCCAGGGGCAAGTGGCCGGCGCTCAAGGAGCGATACCCGGACGTGGTGTTGCACCTGATAGGCCCGCTGCAGACCAACAAGGCCAGGGACGCGGTGGCCCTGTTCGATGTCATCCACAGCGTAGACCGCCCGAAACTGGCCGCCGCGCTGGCCCGCGAGATGGACCGGCAGGGCAGGAGATTGCCGGTATTCATCCAGGTCAACACCGGCGAGGAGCCACAGAAGGCGGGCGTCGCCCCGGCGGAGGCGGATGCTTTCATCGAGGCCTGCCGCGAGGAGCATGGGCTCGAGGTGACGGGCCTGATGTGCATTCCGCCGTTCGGCGAAAACCCCGCCCCCCATTTCGCCCTGCTGGAAAAAATGGCCCGCCGCAACGGGCTGGAGA
>CAZXTT010000172.1:0-1812 GCA_964643775.1 uncultured Rhizobiaceae bacterium
GAGCTGGAAAAGCCGATGATGGTGCATGGGCGCAAGGTGCATTGCACCATATCCATTGGCGCGGCGATATATCCGCTCAATGGAGCAACCCACAAGAAACTGGAGCAACGCGCCGCCTTCGCCCGCATGATGGCCAAGCGGGATGGCGGGGGATGCCTGCGCTTTTTCAACGAGAGCATGGAAGAAGAGCAGGCTTCGAACATGGAGGTTGAAAGACGCCTCAAGCAGGCGGTGGCCGATGATGATTTCGACGTGCACTTCCAGCCGCTGGTGAACCTGAAGGACAACACCCTGTATGGTTTCGAGGCGCTGGTGCGGCTGCGCCATGAGGATGGCTCCATCATCCCTCCCGACATGTTCATTTCCGTGGCCGAAAAGCTTAACCTGATGGATGACCTGGGATCCTTCGTGCTGCGCGAAAGTTGCCGTGTTGCCGCGCAGTGGCCGGATCATCTGAAGGTGGCGGTGAATGTTTCTCCCTCGCAATTTGCCTCCGGCAAACTGCCCATGCTGGTGCGCAAGGCGCTCAAGGACAGCGGGCTGGCCGCCGAGCGGCTGGAAATAGAGGTGACGGAAAGCCTGATCGTGGAGGATTCACCGGCCATTCGCGAGCAACTGAATGAATTGAACAAGCTGGGCGCTCATATCGTGCTGGATGATTTCGGCACCGGCTATTCGTCGCTCAATTACCTGTGGCGCTTCCAGTTCGACAAGGTGAAGATCGACCGTTCGTTCATAAGGGCAATAGACACCTCGTCGGAGGCCCGCACCATCCTGCGCGCCATGATGGTCATGTTCCGCGCTCTTGGCGTCAAGGTTACGGCGGAGGGCATAGAGGAGGCCCATCAGGCCGGGTTCATGCGCAAGCTGCGTTGCGATACCGGGCAGGGGTATTATTACAGCAAGCCGCTGCCGCCGGAGGAGTTGGCCAGCGTGCTGCTCAAGGACTGGAAGCTGCGGGCTGAAAAGGATGATGACAAAGGGGCGGACGTGCGCAAGATCGCCTGACGTCCTTGTTACCCTTGCGCTTGTTTAGCGCACTGCCCCGGAACGCAGCAGTTTCGGCAACAGCACCAGGGCGGCCAGCAGGGGATGGCGCTTGTGCCAGTCCTTCAGCTCCACCGGCTGGCCGGAGTGGCGTTCTATCTTCCAGGCGATGTATTCCGCGCCGCCGGAGAAGGTGAAGGCGGCCTTGGCCAGGCGCAGCAGCGACCAGCCCTTGCCGGTGATGCGCACGAGGGGCCAGTTGATGCGCGGGCGCGGGGTGTCCGCGGTGATGGTGAAATTCTCCCCCAAGAGCAGCGCGGCGGTTCCCTTGCACCATTTTTCATTGCGCGAGACTATGCCGGCGGCGCGGGCTGTGCTTTCCGGGCGCAGTTCGCTGGCGTAGGTGTTTTCCAGCGCCGCGATCCATATGCCGCGCCAGCCGGCGCCTTGCGGGGCGGTGGAAAGGCCGGCGTTCAGCATGGCGCGCAGCGCATGGGTGATGGCTTCCGTGACCTCGCCACGGGCGGCGTCATCGGCGGCGCGCACCATGCGGCAGGGCTGGGAGAAGCGGGCCCAGAAGTAGGGGTTGCTCACGTCCCCGCCCATCCGGCGGGCGAATTGCGACAAGGGCAGGACGGCGTATTTGGCCCGCAGGGTGTGTCCGCCGTGGGTTATTTCAAGGTAATGGACGTTGGGCGGAACGAGGCGGCAGCCGAGGCGGGCCAGCGGGCTTTCGCTCACGGCGGAGAAATCATCGGTCAGCACGTAGAGGTCGGCCAGGGTATCGTCGAGGGCAACGCCGCGCAGGGTGGAGCCATAGGCGAG
>CAZXTT010000173.1:0-6283 GCA_964643775.1 uncultured Rhizobiaceae bacterium
CGCCGCCCCGACGATATGCGCCAACTGGCGTATAGCCGGCCATCGACAATCACCGTCATGCGCTGGCGTGACAGATCGACATGGGCCAGCACGCCGGCATCGGCCAACCCCGCCGACAACGACATGGTCAGCCCCAGCGCCGCCATCATCATGATTTTCTTCCCCGGACCAAGAATCATCTCTCTCTTCCCCCATGCTCATGTCGTGGATGGGCGAAGGGATAACATGGCGGTTGGCAACATCGGGCTAAGAGGCTGGGGCGAATTATCATTGCCCCGGCAGGCATTCATCAACCATGACAGACCGCCCTGGAACCGATCCCGATGAACGCATGGATGCCGGTGGCAAATGCGCGAAATGGCAAGGGCCTTTCGTCCGTTCGCAGGAGACCAGACCCTAATTCTTGCCCAGCCCGTTGCGCAGGTAATGGATCACCTGCCAGATCTGCTTCTCGCTCAGGGTTTCGGCGAAGGCGGGCATGTCGGTTTTCAGCTTCCCGCCGCCCTCGCTGATCGTCCACAGGAAGAAGTCGTCGCGATCCAGCGGCCTGCCCAGAACGTGGGTTATGTCGGCAGGCGGCGGGTTCAGGTCCTTGCCCGCCTCGCCGTCGCCCACCCCCGTCTTGCCATGGCACGAGGCGCAGTTTTCATCGAAGATCTCCTTGCCCGCGGCGATATTCTCAGGCGTCGCCGGCAGCGGGTTGGTCTTTCCGGCATATGGCGCGGGGATGCCGTTCATCATCACCGGGCGGTGGCGGGTGAAATTGCCCCTGTGCGCTCCTTCGCCCTCATGCTCCTGCATCATGCGCCGGCGCATCATGCCCTTGCCCATTCCCCGGCCAATGCCCTTGCCCATACCCATTCCCTGGCCCATGCCCATGCCCGGGCCCATGTTCTGATCCATGTTCCGGTCCATGTTCTGATCCATGGCCATGCGCCCCAGCCAGCGCGAAGGCTCGCAGTTTTCATTGCCCGCCGCAACAGCGGCGCCCGCGGCAACGGCAGCAACAGCGGCGACGGCGGCGGCAATGGCAATTCCCGTCATCTTGCCAGTGAGGGTTTTCATGCCGGTTCTCCTTGTTTGTGTTTTCACCATACCATCATTCATTGTTCATAACGAGCGCCGGCGGCCGTTTCCGTCGCCCGGCTTGCGCCCTTGCCGCGCCTGTGACATTCTCGTCACCAAGCGAGAGGGTCGAACGATGGCGATAATCAGCTTTCCGCAACGCAGGCGGAGTCCGCGGCCCAATGTGCGCACGGACAAGCCGGACCGCAATGTCATATTGCCCCTTGCCGTCGAGGGCGTGTCCTACGCCAGCGGCGGGCACCTGCTGCTGCATGACCTCAACTTCCGCATCATGCCGCATCGCCGCACCGCGATCCTCGGCTTCAACGGCGCGGGCAAGAGCCTCACCCTGCGCCTGTGTCACGGCCTCATCGCCCCCACCACCGGCTCCATCCGCTGGCTCGGCCCCCTGGGCGATGACGCCCGCGCCTGCCGCCGCGCCCAGGCGATGGTCTTTCAAAAGCCGGTGCTGCTGCGCCGCAGCGTGCGCGAAAACCTCGAATACGTTCTGAAAAGCCGCGGCCAGCGCGGCGGCGACATGCGCGCCCGCGTCTCCAAGGCGCTGCTGCGCTGCCAGCTCGAACACCTCGCCGAGCGCCCGGCGCGCTGCCTCTCCGGCGGCCAGCAACAGAAGCTGGCGCTGGCCCGCGCCTGGCTGCTCAAGCCCTCCATCCTGTTCCTCGACGAGCCCACCGCCTCCCTCGACCCCGCCGCGGCGCTCGACGTGGAGCGCATCATCCAGTCGCTGCACGAGGCCTCGACCACCATCTTCTTCTCCACCCACGACCTGGCCCAGGCCAGGAGGCTGGCCGACGACGTGTTGTTCATCCACAAGGGCAGGATAGTCGAGGCGGCCCCGGCACGGCAGTTCTTCACCGCTCCCCAGAGCGAAGCGGCGCGCGCCTTCCTGGCAGGGGAGCTGATGCCATAGTCATGGGGCAGTTGCATGTGTTAGTAATTATCACTCATGGGCGTAAAAAACTCATAGGCGTAAAAAATAGTGACCGAGATGATGGGCAAATGAGCGGCAGGACGAAAATAACGATCATGGCCACTATCGCGGCGCTATCCTGCGCCCTGGCGGGAGGGGCCGCCGCATACGATCCGAACAGCGATTATCCGGATGATCAGCCACAGGCCAGCCGCTCCGCCATGCTCGCCGCCAACAGGGCTGCCGTCACCTTCCGCCAGCTCGGCCGCGGCCTGTCGCGCCAGCGCATGCTGGCCGGCCACCTGGGCAATGCCGACATGCCGTCCACGGCGGGCGTCACCCCAACCGCCGGCAACGCCGCGGGGCCGCTGGGCGACGGCTGGAGCATCTGGGACAGCCTCGACATAAGCTGGCTCAAGGACAAGCGCCCGGCGGTGGCCAATGACGGCCACAGCTACAGCTACA
The DNA here is from genome assembly GCA_964643775.1 of uncultured Rhizobiaceae bacterium. Classification (GTDB taxonomy): domain Bacteria; phylum Pseudomonadota; class Alphaproteobacteria; order Rhizobiales; family Aestuariivirgaceae; genus Thermopetrobacter. Next base: position 2,462 of record CAZXTT010000173.1, read on the forward strand.
CCCTGGGGCTCGACAAGGAACTGACGGATGCGTTCAGCGCCGGGGTGAGCGTCAACTACATACACACCCGCCTCGACACCACCTACAACGGCGGCAAGTCACGCGCCAACGGGCTGGGCGTATCCCTCACCGCCTCGCTGGCGCTCACCGAATGGCTGAGCCTCGATGGCTCTGCGGGCTATGTCTACAACCACGAGAAGATGCGCCGCGCCCTGCCCTGGGCGGCCACCGGCAAGCGCCACTCCCACGGCTACGTGGCCGCCGCCGCCCTGACCGCGGGCCGCTGGCATGGCAACATGCTGATCTCCGCCAAGGCGGGGGTGATAGCCAGCCGCGACAACTGGCGCGCCTACAGCGAAAGCGACGGCACATTGCACGCCGCGCGCGCCAACCGCCTGGTGCAGGGACAGGCGGAGGCCTCCCTCGCCTGGTGGCTGGAACCGCTCATGCCATACCTGTCCCTGACCTACGCATATGACCTCAGCAGCAACGACCCCAACCTGACCGACCGCGATGACTTCACCATAGGCGGCGGTTTCACATGGTATGGCGGCGGGCGGCTGGAGGGGCTGAGCGTGGACATCGGCGCGGCCATCGTCATTGGCCGCGAGGATCAGCGCAACGTCACCTTCTCCATCGGCGGACGGTGGAATTTCTGAAGCGCCGGGGCATTTTTCCGCAGGCGGAAAATGCGTCGCCTTGCCCCTTGCGTGACGGCCCGCGAAATAGCATCATGGCCATGGTGAATCCTGCATGGGAGGGCGAATCGATGATTGTCGGAACATGGAGAAAGCTGCCGCGGCTGGTGCGTTTCATCCTGCGCAACATCGCCATCGGGATAGCCATCGGCTGGAGCCTGCTGGCCGGCCTCCTTTACGTGGACATGGGCGGGCTTTACTCCATGATCTCCCATTCCTCCTACGGAACCACCGCCCTCTTCCTGCTAATGGGCGGTTTCGCCGTCACCTTCGGCCCGGCGGCGGTGGCCTCGGCGGTGCTCATGGGATACGAGTTCCGCGACGACGACGACACGGACAAGGCCACCCCCACCCCGGTCACCGATCTTGCCCCGGCCAGGGCCGTGGCGGGACGGCGCTGATACAGGCGAAAGCCCCGGCAACCCATAGGCTGTTTTTTTCGCTTTTCGAAAAGCGGCGTTACTTCCCCTTTGCCGGGAAGAGGTCTTTTGGGCTATTCATCGTCCAATGAACAGCACCGTCAAAATCGCCATCGGCTCCATATTCATCGGCGTAGCCGTTTTCGCGCTGAAATACGCCGCCTACCTGATGACCGGCTCGGTGGCCCTCTACTCCGACGCCCTGGAGAGCATCGTCAACGTGGCCGCCGCCGTGGCCGCGCTGATCGCCATATGGGTGGCCACGCGGCCGGCTGACGAGGATCACCCCTACGGCCATCACAAGGCGGAATACTTCTCCGCCGGGCTGGAAGGAGCGCTGATCATCGTCGCCGCCCTGGCCATCTTCCGCGAGGCATGGGGGGCGCTGTCCGCCCCGCGCGAGCTGCAATGGGACAACCCCGGCCTGCTGGTCAACGCCGCCGCCGGAGTGCTCAACGGGGCCTGGAGCTGGGTGCTCATCCGCTACGGCCGCAGGCTCAACTCCCCTGCCCTCGAGGCCGACGGCAAGCACCTGCTGGCCGATGTCTATACCTCGATAGGGGTGCTGGGCGGGGTGATACTGGCCGCCGTCAGCGGCTGGTGGCTGCTCGATCCGCTGATCGCCATAGGCGTCGCCGTTCACATCCTGTGGGCCGGATGGGGGCTGGTGCGCCAGTCCACCGCCGGGCTGATGGACGCCGCCCCCGACGAGCAGACCATGGACGCCATCCGCCAGACCATAAGAAGCGCCGCCGGCAAGGGGGTCATAGAATTCCACGACCTCAAGGCGCGCCGCGCCGGTTCCGCCCTCTTCGTGGACTTTCACCTCGTGGTGCCGGGGGTGACGCCGGTGGTCAAGGCCCACATGTATTGCGACCGCATAGAAGAGGCGCTGAAGAAAAGGTTCGGTGAAAACATAGGCGTGTCGATCCACGTCGAGCCGGATCACGAGGAAGAAGGCGATCAGCACGGGGCCATCTTGCTGCACAAATGCGCCCCCGCCTCGGCGCAACCTCCCGCCGGGGAAACAGCCGCCCCCCTGCCGCGGGCCAAGCCGCCGGTTTGAGCATGGCCCTTATTCCTGCCCGGCCAGGCGCTCCAGCTTCTGCGGATCCGTCAGCTCGACGACGCCACGGCGCAAGACCACCAGCCCCTCGCGCTCGAATGACTTGAGCAGCCGCGAGACGGCCTCGCGCGTCGAGCCCACCTCGGAGGCTATCTCCTGGTGCGTCATGCGCACCACCGCCTGCCCATCGGCGCGCCTGAGCAGGAAATGCCCCAGCCGCCTGTCGAGGCGCGAGAAGGCCACCTCCCCCACCAGCGCGATCAGGTCTTGCAGGCGGATGGCGAAGGACGAGAAGACGAACCTGCGGAAGGCCTCCGACATGGCCAGCAACTCGCGGAAGGCGCCATCGGGAATGACCAGCGCCTCGACATCGGTTTCCGTCACCCCTTCAGCGTCATAGTTGTCGCCGGCCATCAGCGCGGCGGTGGTCAGCACGCATGACTGCCCCGGCTCCACCCGGTAGAGCAATATCTCGCGCCCCGCCTCGGAAGTCAGCGTGATGCGCGCCGCCCCACGCAGCATGACGAGGTAGTTCTCGCACAGGTCGCCGGGGCGGAACAGCGTCGTGCCGGAGGGCATCTGGTAGACACGCCCGGCCGCCTCCAGCTTGCGCCGCGCCTCCTCCTCCAGCCCGCTCAGGGCCTCGTGAGCCGAAGGACATTGAGCTATCTTGGCAAAAATATTGTCATTCATGGCCATTATGATGGCCGCAAAGGGCGGCTCTTGCAAGAGAGCAGGAGACCAGCAGGCCGCTTTTGCCCCGCTTGCCCTACTTGGCCATGGTGAAAGCGCGCGGCGGAATGCTGGAGCGGCTGATGAAATGCCGGGCCATGCGGGTGGCGCGCTGACGGGCATCTTCCGGCAGGGAATTTCTTATGCCGTCGATGTGCCTCAGCAGCTTTTCATCCACCTTGCCGCGCTGATGGGCGCTGGCCACCAGATACCATGACAGGGCCGCCGCCTTGTCCTGGCGCACCACGCCCTTCAGGCCATTTTCGGAAATGCGCGCCAGTTGCAGGGCCGCATCAGCATATCCGCCACGCGCCGCCTTTATCAGCCAGTTGATGGCCCGCCGCGGGCGCTTCTTCATCCCCTCGCCGCGCAGGGCCATCATGCCAAGGCCGTAATAGGCGGCCGGATGGCCATGTCCGGCGGCTATGTTGTAGAGCCGGTAGGCGCGGCGCGGGTCACGGCGGGCCTTCTTGCGCCCTATGCCGCTGCGGTAATAGCCGGCCACCCGCACCAGGGCGTCTACGGTCATCATCAGGCGCTTGCGGTCGATGTCGTCCGGGTCATAGGCCAGCGCCACCTGGCGGTAGAAGAAAAAGGCCTTTTGCGGGTTCTTCTTCGCCCCCCGCCCCAGCCGGTAGATATGGCCCAGGTACCAGGCGGCCACCAGGTTGCCGTTGTTCCAGGCGCGGGTGAAGGCCTTGCGCGCCTTCTTGTATTTCCCCTTGCGCCAGGCGCTGCGCGCCTTTTCCAGGTCGCCGCGCCACAGCGGCATGGTGCGCAGCGGGCTGGCGAACAAGGGCGAATTGCCAGCCCGCGCCACTCCCGGACGCGAGTGGAACTGCATGATGGGCGAATCCAGGTTCACCGCCTGCTGGGCATGGGCGGAACCTCCCGCCGGCAAGGCAGC
>CAZXTT010000174.1:0-5698 GCA_964643775.1 uncultured Rhizobiaceae bacterium
CGTGCCCTGTTCGTTGAGGGCGGAAAACAGCCGCATCAGCCGCCGCGCCAGTTGCGGATCGACGTTGCCGGTGGGCTCGTCGGCGAGCAGTATCTCCGGCTTGCCGACTATGGCCCGCGCTATCGCCGCGCGCTGCTTCTCACCGCCGGAGAGCACTTCCGGATAGGCATTGGCGTGATCCCCCAGCCCCACCCAGGCCAGCAGTTCCATCACGTCATCGGCATACTGGCCCGGCTTCTGGCCATCGACGAACAGCGGCAGGGCGACGTTCTCGAAGGTGGTCAGGTGATCGAGCAGGCGGAAATCCTGAAACACCACCCCGATGCGCCGCCTTATGGCCGGGATCTGGCCGCGCGGCAGGGTGGCCATGTCATGGCCGAACATGCGGATAAGGCCGCGCGTCGGGCGCAGGCCAAGATACATCAGCTTGAGAAGCGTCGTCTTGCCCGCCCCCGAGGCCCCGGTAAGAAAGGCAAAGGCTCCCTCTTCCAGGGTAAAGGAAACATCGTGCAGGATCTCCGGGCCACTGCCATAGCGCATGCCGACATTTTCGAATTCGATCACGGCCCTCTCCGGAGGTGTTTTTTGAAACGGCCGGTTTACCCGCCCTTAACCATGAATGCGGTTCAATCCGCTCAACGGCAAACGCACCCGTTCACTGGCCCGCCGTGGCCGCGAATCACCGCCAGAAGGTTTCCGTGATGATAGTGACTTGTCCTGCCTGCGCAACAACATCCGAGCTGCCCGCCGAGGCGCTGGCCGATGGTCATTCGATCATCCGCTGTGGCGCTTGCGGCCATGGCTGGATAGAAGCCCGCGCCCGGGATGTCCACCACGGCGACGAATTGCTGGCCGAGGCACTGCACGAGGCCTCCGGGGACAAGGACGCGCTGGCCGCCCAGGCGCTGGCCGCCCAGGCGCTGAAGAAGGAGCGCCAGCAACAGCTCCGCCGCGCCCGGCGTCGGGCCGAGGCGCGCCGTTTCGGACTGCTCGCCGCCGCCTTGGGCATCATGGCCGCCCTATTGTGGAGCTTCCCCGAAGAGGTGGTGCGCCATGCGCCGGGCGCGGCCCGCATGTATCAGGCGCTCGACATGAAGGTGAATCCCTACGGTTTCGACATCCGCCGGGTGCAGACCTCCCAGAAGCTGCTCACCGGCGGCGAGGTGGTGCTGGCCATCAGCGGCGAGATAGCCAATGTCGCCCGCTGGCGGCGCAAGGCCCCGGGCCTGCAATTCGAGCTGGTGGACGAAAAGGGCAAGAAGCTGCATTCGTGGAAGCTGCCGCCGGCCAGCGACAAGAGCATCGAGTCCGGCAAGGCGGCCACCTTCATAACCCGCCTCGCCGCCCCGCCGCGGGACGCCCGCCGCGTCATAGTGCGCCTCGCCGAACAGTCGTGAACGGGCCCCTCCGCGCGGCGGAACCACGCGCGGTTGAACCGGCAAGCCCGGCTCACACCAGCCCGCGATTTATCAGGCTCTCGGCTATCTGCACCGTGTTGAGCGCCGCGCCCTTGCGCAGGTTGTCCGACACCACCCACAGGTCGAGGCCGGAATCGACGGTGGAATCCACCCGGATGCGCGACACGAAGGTGGCGAAGTCGCCCACGCACTCCACCGGCGTCACGTAGCCGCCGTTCTCGCGCTTGTCCACCACCAGCACGCCGGGAGCCTCGCGCAGGATGGCGCGCGCCTCCTCCTCGTCAACCGGCTTGTCGAACTCGATGTTCACCGCCTCGCCATGGCCGACGAACACCGGCACCCGCACGGCGGTTGCCGTCACCTTGATGTCGGGGTCGAGGATCTTCTTGGTCTCGGCGTTGAGCTTCCATTCCTCCTTGGTGTAGCCGTCGTCGAGGAACACGTCGATGTGGGGAATGACGTTGAAGGCTATCTGCTTGGTGAACTTCTCAGGCTCCGGGCTTTCGTTCATGAATATGCCCTTGGTCTGGTTCCACAGCTCGTCCATGGCCTCCTTGCCGGCCCCGGAAACAGACTGGTAGGTGGAAACCACGATGCGCCGGATGCCGAACCTGTCATGCAGCGGCTTGAGCACCACCACGAGCTGGGCGGTGGAGCAATTGGGGTTGGCGATTATGTTCTTGCGCTCGTTGCTCTTCGCCCACTCCTCCAACACGTGGGCGTTGACCTCCGGCACGATGAGCGGAATGTCCGGCTCGTAGCGCCAGCAGGATGAGTTGTCGATGACGATGGCCCCCGCCTTGCCGATCTTCGGGCTCCATTCCTTCGACACTCCGGAACCCGCCGACATCAGGCAGAAATCCACCTGCGAAAAGTCGAACTGCTCCAGGTCCTGGCATTTCAGCACCTTGTCGCCATATGACACCTCGACCCCCAGCGAGCGGCGCGAGGCGATGGCATGCACCTCGTCGGCCGGAAACTCGCGCTCGGCCAGGATGGACAGCATCTCGCGCCCCACGTTGCCCGTCGCGCCGACCACGGCGACCTTGTAACCCATTTGTCATTCTCCTCGAGAAAACCCCGCGCCACAGCCGGCGCGGCAACAAGACTGGCAGGTCAATACATGCTGCGCCGCCACGCGTCAACGCGGGTCTTGCGCCGCCCTCCCGCCGCCATTGCCGCGCCGCCCCAAACAACCTATATTGCGCCGCGAAACAAGGGCGCCGCCATGAACGCAAGCACCATACCCTTCCGCAAGATGAACGGCCTGGGCAACGACTTCGTCGTTCTCGACGCGCGCGCGCGCGATATCCCGATGAACGGGAACATCGCCCGCGCCATCGGCGACCGCGACAAGGGCGTGGGCTGCGACCAGGTGATAGTCATCCGCCCCGGCGGCCAGGTGGACGCCTCCATGGAGATCTGGAACCGCGATGGCTCGCGCGTCAATGCCTGCGGCAACGCCACCCGCTGCATAGGCGACCTGCTGATGAGCGAAAGCGGGAAGGACGCCGTCACCATCCGCACCGGCGCCGGCCTGCTCATCGCCCGCCGGCGCGGCGACGGCCTCATCGAGGTGGACATGGGAGCGCCGAAGTTCGACTGGCGGGACATCCCGCTGGCCGAGGAATTCCGCGACACGCGCGGCATAGAGCTTCAGGCCGGGCCGATAGACAACCCCACCCTGCACACCCCGGCGGTGGTCAACGTCGGCAACCCGCACGCCGTCTTCTGGGTCGATGACGTGGAGGCCATAAAGCTGCACATAATGGGCCCGCTGCTGGAAAATCACCCCATCTTCCCGGAAGGGGCCAACATATCCATCTGCAAGGTGATGGACGAGGGCCACCTGCTGTTGCGCGTCTGGGAGCGCGGCGCGGGGCTGACCAGGGCCTGCGGCACCGCCGCCTGCGCGGCGGCCGTCTGCGCCGCCCGCAAGAAGCTGACCGGCCGCAAGGTGCGCGTCACCCTCCCCGGCGGCGACCTCTTCATCCACTGGCGCGATGACGACGATCACATCATGATGGCCGGCCCCGTGGAATACGAATTCGAAGGCGAACTGCCCGCCGAAATGTTCGAAGATTGATGAACGGTGGAACGCCGGTGCCGACGGACGGGGTGGATGGGATAATGCCCTATCACCCCGCCTCATAGGGCGGCTTGTCCAGCCCCTTGGGCGAGAGGGTGAATATCTCCACCCCGTCCTCCGTAACCCCGACGCTGTGCTCGAACTGCGCCGACAGCGAGCGGTCGCGGGTCACCGCCGTCCAGCCGTCGGCAAGGATCTTCACCTGTGGCCGCCCCAGGTTGAGCATCGGCTCGACGGTGAAGAACATGCCCGGCCTCAGCTCATAGCCGGTGCCCGCCTTGCCGTAGTGGAGGATGTTGGGCACGTCGTGAAACAGCTTGCCCAGCCCGTGGCCGCAGAAATCACGCACCACCGAGCAGCGCTCATTCTCGGCGTATTCCTGGATGGCGTGGCCTATGTCGCCGGTGAAGGCGCCGGGGCGGATGGCGGCGATGCCGCGCATCATCGCCTCGTATGTCACCTCCACCAGCCGCTCGGCCTTGCGCGATATCCTCCCCACCGGATACATGCGCGAGGAATCCCCGTGCCAGCCATCGACGACCACCGTCACGTCGATGTTGACGATGTCGCCCTCCTTCAGCTTCCTGTCGCCGGGGATGCCGTGGCAGACCACGTGGTTGACCGAGGTGCAGATGGACCTGGGAAACCCCCGGTAATAGAGCGGCGCGGGGGCCGCCCCGCGCTCCACTATGAATTCGAGGATGATGCGGTCCAGCTCGCCGGTAGTGACGCCCGGCCTGACGTGGGGGGTTATCATGTCCAGCGCCTCGGCGGCCAGCCGCCCGGCCCGGCGCATGCCCTCGAAAGCCTCCTTGCCCCACAGCTTTATCTGCCCGGTGTTGACCTCGGGCGCGGCCTCGGCGGCCATGTAGCGTGATCTGTTCATCGTCTCGTCGTCTCGTCCCGGAAAATGTATCAGCGGCCGTCCCTCGCCCGCCCGAGCATTATGCGCGCCTCCAGCCGCTTCCTGCGCAGGTCGAAGACCATTATTTGCCGCCCCCCGCCGCTGTCTACCATGACCGCCAGCCGTTCGCCATCCAGCTCCATGCCCGCCACCCTCGCCCCTTCCGGCAGGGCGGCGCTTATCTCCGCCGGCGCAAGCGCGGCATCCCCGCCGCCGGCGGCCATCTTCTGGCCCTTCAGCACCATGCCGGCGATCAGCGCCATGAAGGCCAGCAGGATGAGCACCGCCAGCACGATGACCACCGCCTTGAGCAGCCGCACCTGTTTCGGATCGGCGGGAATGGGAGCTTCCGCGCCACTCGGTGATGGGTTATGGTCGCTGCTGCTCATGGGCGAGGAATCCGTAATAAGTTTCACCGTCACGGAGGCGGAAGCAGGCCAGCGGCTGGACAAGCTGCTGGCCCGGCGCGCGCCCGGCATTTCGCGCGCCCGTTTCCATACTCTCATTGCAGACGCGCGGGTGCGGGTCAATGGCCGCGTGGCCGCCAAGCCCTCCATGAAGCCTGCCCATGGCGATGTCGTGGAGGCCACCCTGCCGCCGCCGCGCGAGGCCGAACCGCGGCCACAGGACATCCCGCTGAAGGTGATATACGAGGACGAGCACCTGATCGTCATCGACAAGCCGCCGGGCATGGTGGTCCACCCGGCCGCCGGTCACGAGGAAGGCACCCTGGTCAACGCCCTGTTGCACCATTGCGCCGGCGGCCTCTCCGGCATCGGCGGCGTCATGCGCCCGGGCATGGTGCACCGGCTGGACAAGGATACCTCCGGCCTCATGGTGGCCGCCAAGAGCGACGCCGCCCACGCCGGGCTGGCCGAACAATTCGCCGCCCACGGGCGCGATGGCCGCCTCGAGCGCGCCTACCTGGCCCTCGTCTGGGGCCGCCCGCGGCACGCCCGCGGCAGCATCGACGCCCCCTTGGGCCGCTCGCCGGCCAACCGCAAGAAAATGGCCGTGGTTCATTCCCCGGCGGCAAGGGAGGCCATAACCCATTACCGGGTGCTGGAGAGCTTCCCCCCGCACGGGCAAGAACCCGCCGCCTCGCTGGTGCGATGCCGGCTGGAAACGGGCCGTACCCACCAGATCAGGGTGCACATGGCCCATATCGGCCACCCCGTCATGGGCGATGAAACCTATGGCGCGGGCTTCAAGGCCTCCGCGAACCGCCTTTCGCCGCAAGCCCGCAAGGCACTGGAAGAGCTTGGCCGCCAGGCCCTGCACGCCGCC
>CAZXTT010000175.1:0-3228 GCA_964643775.1 uncultured Rhizobiaceae bacterium
GAGCGGCTGGGCGATGCCCTGCACGACCAGGAGGCCTTCGCGCGCCTGGCCCGCGAGGTGATAAGCGCCCTCGACATGGGCGGCGACGCCCGTGACGATGACACCGACGGCAATCCGGACGAAAACGCCGAGGAGGGCGAAATCGGCGAAAGCAACGACGACGCGCCGCCCGACGACAGCCCCGCCGACAGCACCCTGCCCGGCGAGGGCGAAATGGAGGAAGACGCCGGGGCGGAAGCCGGGGAAATGTCGCCGGACGTGGCCGGCATGGCGGACGATGCCGACATTCCCGAGGGCGAGACGCCGCAGGCGCCCACCATCCATGGGCGCAACGAGCCCGGCGGCGACGACGGCTACAGGGTGTTCACCCGCGAGTTCGACGAGGTGGTGGAAGCCACTGAAATCTGCGACGGCGACGAGCTTGCCCGCCTGCGCGGCCTGCTCGACCGCCAGCTCGCCCCCTTGCAGACGCTGGTGGCGCGGCTCGCCAACCGCCTGCAACGCAAGCTCATGGCGCAGCAGAACCGCTCCTGGGAATTCGACCTCGACGAGGGCATTCTCGACACCGCCCGCCTGCCGCGCGTGCTCACCGACCCCACCGCGCCGCTGTCGTTCAAGATGGAGCGCGAGGCCGACTTCCGCGACACGGTGGTCACCCTGCTGATCGACAATTCCGGCTCCATGCGCGGGCGGCCCATCTCCATCGCCGCCATCTGCACCGACATACTGGCGCGCACCCTCGAGCGCTGCGGCGTCAAGGTGGAGATACTGGGCTTCACCACCACCCAGTGGAAGGGCGGCCAGTCGCGCAAGAAATGGCTGGCCGAGGGCAAGCCGCCCAGGCCGGGCCGCCTCAACGACCTGCGCCACATAATCTACAAGGCCGCCGACATGCCGTGGCGGCGGGCGCGGCGCAACCTCGGCCTGATGATGCGCGAGGGGCTGCTGAAGGAGAACATAGACGGCGAGGCCCTCATCTGGGCCCACGAGCGCCTGCTGGCGCGCCCCGAGCAGCGGCGCATACTGATGGTCATATCGGACGGCGCGCCGGTGGATGATTCCACCCTGTCGGTGAACTCCGGCAATTACCTCGAACGCCACCTGCGGCAGGTAATCGAATATATCGAAACCCGCTCGCCGGTGGAGCTGACGGCCATCGGCATAGGCCATGACGTGACCCGCTATTACCGGCGCTCGGTGCATATCGTCGATGCCGAGGAACTGGGCACGGTGATGATGGAACAACTGGCCGGGCTGTTCGATGAAAAGACCACTCCCCGCGAGCAGCGGCGGCAGGACAGGCAGCGCGAAAAGCAGCGCGCCTGACGGTTGCAAGCGGAACGGCGCGCCCCCCACGGCCTGATCTGAACGAGAGGTAAAAAACCTCTCCGCCGTTATCCTTTCATTAACCATAAGCGGCTTCAATCACCACCATGGCTGGATGCGCCCTCGCGCGGCGTGTCCGGCCAGTGAGATTCCCATGCAACCGGCGCAAGGAGGCAGCCAGGCATGAACCATCAGGCGGCGGCGGGGCAGTCGGATGGCCGTTCCCACGGCTCGCTGGCGCTTGCCCGCATGGCCGCCGCGCGCCTGCTGTCTAATGCCGCCGCGCCCCTGAACCTCCTTGCCCCGCGTTCCGCCGCCCTGCGCGCCCAGGGGCTGGCACTGCCCATGCAGGCCATCACCCCGCCCGCCGTCATCGACGCCGCCGCGCTTTACAAGGGCCGCTTCACCTTCGCCGGCGAGACGGTGGAATGCGCCGGAAGGGTGGTGTTCGACCACCCCGCCCCCAACGACGCCTGGCTGGAGCAGCTTCATTCGTTCATCTGGCTGCCCTCGCTGCTCGATGGCGAGCGCCAGTTGTGGCGGGTTTTCGCCCGCTCCCTGGTCAGCGACTGGGCGGCCCGCGCCAACCGCCTGCCCGCCCCGGCCCGCGCCCCGGCGGTAACGGCGCGCCGCGTCATCAATCTCATCACCTCCGCCGCCGCCCTCATCTCCGGCGCATCCGGCGCCTTTGAAAAGACCCTGCTGCGCGCCCTGACCATACAGACCCGCCGCCTGCTGCGCATGTCGCGCCGCGCCCTGCCGCCCCATGAAAACCTGCTGAGCGCGCTGGCCATATCCTACGCCGCCTTCGGCCTGAGCGGGCTGGAAAGCCTGCGCGAGACGGCCCTGCGGCGGCTGGCCGGTGAGCTTGACCAGCATATTCTGCCCGATGGCGGCCATGTATCGCGCTCTCCGGCCATGCTGCTGGAGGCGCTGGCCCTGCTCATCCCGCTGCGCAAGGCGCTGGAGGAGGCCCGCCTGCCGATTCCCCGTGAAATCTCCGGCGCGCTGGAACGCGGCTTGCCCATGTTGCGCTTCTTCCGCCATGGCGATGGCGGGCTGGCGCTGCTCGGCGGAGTGTCCGACCCCATGCCCGCCGTCTGTTCCGCCGTGCTCGATGCCGACCCGGTATCCGGCAGCCCGTTGCTGCATGCCCCCCACAGCGGCTATGCGCGCCTTCAGCAAGGCCCCGGCCTGCTCATCGCCGATTGCGGCCATCCGCCTGCCCCCGGCGTCAATCCCGATGCCGCCCTGTCGGCTGCCGCCTTCGAATTTTCCCACGGCCCGGCGCGCATCATCACCAGTTGCGGCGCTCCCCGCGTGGCCCATGACGAATGGCGGGCAGCGGCGCGGCGCAGCGCCGCCCACTCGGCCCTGTCGGTGGATGGTCTCGACGCCGGACGCATAATCGACAACCGCCTGATCCGCGCCATGCTGGGCGCCCCCCTGCTGCGCGGCCCGCGACAGGTGGACGCCGCCTGCCGCCAGACCAGCCAGGGATCGCTGGCCGAGATAACCCATGACGGCTTTGCCCCCACGCGCGGCCTCGTCCACGGCCGCAGCCTGTTTCTCGCCCCGCGCGGAACCGAATTGCGCGGCGAGGACATACTTTCCCCGGCGGACAGCGCGCCCACGCGCGCCAGCCGCTTCACCATCCGCTTTCATCTCCACCCATCGGTGGGCGCCGCCACCTCGCGCGACGGCGCTTCCGTGCTGCTCACCCTGCCCGACAAGTCGGCATGGAAATTCACCGCCCGCGGAGCCGCCATGTCGCTGGAGGAAAGCGTCCTGCTGGCCTCCTCGCGCGGCCTGCGCCGCAGCCGCCAGATAGTGCTGGAAGGCCCCGTCGATGAAAGCGGCGCACGCGTGAACTGGCTGCTCCGCCAGGATGCCCCGGCCACC
>CAZXTT010000176.1:0-3638 GCA_964643775.1 uncultured Rhizobiaceae bacterium
GGTTGACTTGGCCGCGCTTTTGCGGCTTTGCTTTGGCTGATGCTCGAACAAGCGGGGATGGCTCGATGACTTCACACTCCTTCGCCCCCTGGCCGCAGGGCCGCCCGCGGCGCTTGCGGCGCGCCGGATGGGCGCGGCGCATGGTGCGCGAGAACCGCCTTTCGGTGGACGACCTCATCTGGCCGCTGTTCGTCGTCGAGGGCGACAACGAGCGCCAGCCGGTGGCCTCCATGCCCGGCGTCGAGCGCCTGAGCATCGATAATCTCGTGGAGGCGGCGGCCGAGGCGCGCGAGCTTGGCATTCCGGCGGTGTCGCTGTTCCCCTACACCCCCGACGAGCGGCGCAGCCCCGGCGGCGACGAGGCATGGAACCCCGACAACCTCGTGTGCCGCGCCGTGCGCGCCATCAAGGAACAGGTGCCCGGCATCGGCGTCATGACCGACGTGGCCCTCGACCCCTATACCTCCCACGGGCAGGACGGCCTGATTGATGAAGACGGCGAGATCCTCAACGACGAAACCATCGAGGCGCTGGTCAGGCAGGCCCTCAACCAAGCCGCCGCCGGTTGCGACATACTGGGGCCCTCCGACATGATGGACGGGCGCGTCGGCGCCATCCGCGCGGCGCTCGAGGAGGCGGGCTTCGTCCACACCCAGATAATGGCCTACACCGCCAAGTATGCTTCCGCCTTCTACGGCCCCTTCCGCGACGCGGTGGGCTCTGGCGCGCGCCTGAGCGGCGACAAGCGCACCTACCAGATGGATCCGGCCAACTCGCGGGAGGCCCTGCGCGAGGCGGCGCTCGACATCTCCGAGGGGGCCGACGCCATAATGGTCAAGCCCGGCATGCCCTATCTCGACATCGTGCGCGAGCTGAAGAGCCAATTCACCGTGCCGGTCTTCGCCTACCAGGTGTCCGGCGAATACGCCATGCTCATGGCGGCGGCGGCCAACGGCTGGCTGGAGCGCGACAAGGTGATGATGGAAAGCCTGCTGGCCTTCAGGCGCGCCGGGGCCGACGGCATACTCACCTATTTCGCCCTCGACGCGGCCCGCAAGCTGAAGGCCGCAGAAACGCCCTGAGACCGGGCCCTAACCCCGCCAGTGCAAGAGATGGCTGCGGCAGGAGCGGCAGTCGCTGGCTCCGAAGCCGGGCAATGGCATGGTCATCCCCTGCCCGCGCGCCAGGCGGGAGGCCAGCTCGCATTCGTCCAGTTCCGTTTCGGTGAAGCACATGGCGCCCGCCACGGCGCGGCGGGTGGTTACGTGGTCGATGTGCCAGCGGATCTTCTTCTCCCGGCGCATGTGGCGCGCCAGGCGGCTGCGCAGGCCGCCCGGCCCCCTGGCGCTGCCGGCGTAGATCAGCCAGCCGGGGGCAAGGCGGGCATCGTCGAAGGGCCCGCCGTGAATGACGAGGGCCCGCCGCGGCAGGTGGATGAACAACAGGTAGCAGCCGCCCGTGGCGGGGATGCGGCTTGCCCGGCCGCGGGTGAAGAACCGCCCCTCCCCCAGCCCGGCGCGCGCCAGTTCGGCGGACAGGGCGGCGGGCAGCTTCGGCAAGTCATTGCTCATCTTCGGCGATTATCACCCGCTCGCGCCGCTCGTAGGGGCGGAAGCCCATTTTCTGGTAGAGCGGCAGGGCGTGGGGGGAATCGAGGGTGCATGTCTCGACCCTGAAGACCTCCGGCTCGCGGTTCCATGCCTCGTCTATGGCCTCGGCCAGCAGCCACTGGCCTATGCCGCGCCCCTGGAACTCCGGTATCACCCCGAAATAGGCCAGCCACAGCTCGCCGTCGCCGCGGTCGTCTATCTCGAAGAAACCCGCCGGAACGCCCGCCGAGAAGGCGGTGAAGATGGATACCCTGTCGCTGTGGATTATCTCGATCAGCTCATCGTCCGACAGGTGCCGCCGGTCCACCCAGTGGTGGTGGTCGCCGACGGCGTTGTAGAGATAGCGGTAATAATGGACGGTCGGCTTCTCGGAGCGCATTAGCGTCATCTTGAGGTTGGCCGGCGGCGGCACGAAGGCATGCGAGGGAGCGCGCATTTCAAGGTAGGTGACTATGGTGCTTATCTCGCGCTCGCCGCCTTGCGTCATGCCCGTTCCTCCGCCTCCTCCGCCATGTGGCGGCACACCGGGTCGGCTATCGCCAGCCGCTCCAGCCCCGGGGTGCTGGCCCATTGTTGCCACGAGCCATCGTAAACCGGAAAATCGCCAAAACCAAGAACGGCCGCCGCCAGCAGCGGCAGGCAGGCGGTGACCCCGGAGCCGCAGGAGAATATCACCGGCTTCTCCAGATCGACGCCGGCGGCGTCGAACAGGGCCTTTAGCTCGTGCGGGTGCTTCAAGGTGTTGTCTATGGCCAGCAGGGTTTCATAATGCAGGTTCAGCGCCCCGGGCATGTGGCCCGATTCTATGCCCTCGTAGGGCTCCGGCTCGGTTCCGCAGAAGCGCCCCGGGGAGCGCGCGTCCACCACCTGCGCCGAGCCGTTCTCCAGCGCCTCCTTCACCTGCTTGAGATCGGCCACCATGTGAGGGCGCACGCGGGCGATGAACTCGGCGCGCGGGCGCGGGGCCGGCTCGCCCTCTTCCACCGGGTGGCCTTCCAGCCCCCATTTCTCCAGCCCGCCGTCGAGCACCGCCACGTTGTCATGGCCGAAGTGGCGGAACATCCACCAGGCGCGCGGGGCGGCGAAGGGGGCATATGAATCATAGACGATCACCTGGTGATGGCTGCCTATGCCCAGCTCGCCCACCTGGCGGGCGAACTGCCCGGCGTCGGGCAGCATGTGGTGCAGCGGGTGGCTGTCGGGGGCCGCTATCTCGTCTATGTCGAAGAACACCGCGCCGGGGATGCGCTCCTCGAGGTATTCCTCGAAGGGGGTGCCAAGCCCCGTCGGGCCGTCCTCCGGAAAGGCCCAGCTCGCATCGACTATGACGACGTTCGGGTCGTCGAGATGTTCGGCCAGCCACTGGGTGCTGACAAGCCATTTGCTGCTCATTTTCGGGTGTTCCTCGTTGTCTGGAAGCGGTCGGCGCCGATCATGCATCCGAACAAGCCGCTGGACAAGCGCCGCCGTTTGGTTATTTCATAACCCGGATGATGCATTTTCTCCAAAGGGAGATTCCAGGCCATGACCGACTTCGCCCGCGCGCGGGAAAACATGATAAATTCGCAGGTGCGCCCCAATGACGTGATCGACCCGAGGGTGATCGCCGCCATGGCGCGGGTGCCGCGCGAGGCCTTCGTGCCGGAGCACATGCGCGAATACGCCTATGCCGACGCCGACCTGTTCATCGGCAATGATGAGAACGGCGACGGCCGCTGGCTGCTGCAGGCCATGACGCTGGCGCGCATGCTGCAACTGGCGGAAGTCGATCGCGCCGATTGCGCCCTCAGCGTTGATTGTGCTTCCGGTTACACCACCGCCGTGCTGGCGCACCTGGCGATGTCGGTGATCAGCGTCGAGGCAAGCGCAAAATTCGCCGATGGCGCGACCAGGGCGCTGGAGGAGCAGGGAATAACCAATGCCGCCGTGGTCAATGGCCAGCCCGGGCAGGGATGGGAAAAGGAAGCTCCCTTTGACGTCATAATCATTCCCGGACGGCTGGAGCGCCGCCCCGACGCGCTGCTGGCG
>CAZXTT010000177.1:0-1536 GCA_964643775.1 uncultured Rhizobiaceae bacterium
CCAGCACGTCCACCGCCTCGACCAGCCCGGACTTCACGCCGGAGGGCAGGTCTACCTGGGAGAGGTCGCCGGTGATGACCATGCGCGCGCCCTCGCCGAGGCGGGTGAGGAACATCTTCATCTGCATGGTGGTGGTGTTCTGGGCCTCGTCGAGGATGATGCAGGCATTGGACAGGGTGCGGCCACGCATGAAGGCCAGCGGGGCTATTTCTATGGAGCCGTTCTCCATCATCTTGTGGGCCTGCTCCATGGTCATCAGGTCGTGCAGGGCGTCGTATAGGGGGCGCAGGTAGGGATCGACCTTTTCCTTCATGTCGCCGGGCAGGAAGCCCAGTTGCTCGCCGGCCTCGACGGCGGGGCGCGAGAGGATGATGCGATCGACCTCGCCGGCCAGCAGGGCGCGCACCCCCCAGGCGACGGCGAGGTAGGTCTTGCCGGTGCCGGCGGGGCCGATGCCGAAGACCAGCTCGTTGGCGTTCAGCGCCTCGAGGTATGTCTTCTGGCCCGGCGAGCGCGGGCGCACCACCTTGCGGCGGGTGCGTATCTCCAGGGCGTTCATGGAGCCGCGCGGCAGGGCGGTGGCCATGCGGATGGCGCCGTCCACGTCGCCGCTGGTTATGTCGAGCCCGGCCACGGCGCGCTGATACAGCTCTTCCAGCACGTTGCGCGCCGCCCGCCGCGAGCCTTCGTCGCCGCGCAGGGCAAGGCGGTTGCCGCGCGCCACTATGTCGACGTTGAGGCGGCTCTCGATGAGGGCGAGGTTGCGGTCATGCTCGCCGAAGACGCTGCCGGCGGCCTTGTTGTCGTCGAAGGAGACGATGGTGTCGCCGTCATTGCCGTTGTCACTACCGTTGCCGCCGCCGGTGGTGGCGGCATTGGCCGCGGCTGTCCGATCGAGGCTCAAGTCTTGCCGTTCTCCGTTGCCTGTCGTGGCGGGCGCGGGATTGCCGCCAATCGCGGTGGTATTATTCTTGCCGCCTTTCGCCATTTCACTCTTTTCTGCCGATAATATGGGCGGCGAGGGCGTTTTTTCCAGCCTTTTCCACCCGCACCATGACCATGTCGCCTATCCTGTATTCCCCGCCGGCATCGACATGCACCGCCTGCATCCAAGGCGAGCGGCCGACGAGCTGGCCGGGATGGCGGCCGGGTTTTTCCAGCAGGACGGGGAACTCCCGCCCCTCGAAGCGGGCGTTGAATTGCTCCTGCTGGCGGCTCAGAAGCTCCTGCAGGGCGGCCAGCCTTTCGGCCTTCACCTCCTCGGGCACCTGGGTTTCGGCGTCCGCCGCCGGGGTGCCGGGGCGCGGCGAATAGCGGAACGAATAGGCCTGGGCGTAGTTGGCCCGTTCGGCCAGGCGCATGGTGGCGGCGAAGTCCTCGTCCGTCTCGCCGGGGAAGCCGGTTATGAAATCGCCCGACAGGGCAAGGTCGGGGCAGGCCTCGCGCAGCCTGTCCACCAGATCAAGGTAATATGCCGCCCCGTGTCCGCGGTTCATGGCCTTGAGGACGCGGTCGGAGCCCGATTGCACCGGCAGG
>CAZXTT010000178.1:0-3198 GCA_964643775.1 uncultured Rhizobiaceae bacterium
GCGGCGGGCGGATGAGCTCCAGCGAGGCCAGCGGCCCGAAGCGCTGTATGCGCGCGTCGCGGAAGGAGCCGAGAATATCGTCGGCGTCGAGATGCACCGACACCGGCAGCTCGATGAACATCGCCGCCGCCTCGTCTATCAAAGCGCGGTTGGTCAGGGGGGTGAGGATGAATACCTCCTCGACGCGCAGGGCGCGCGCCCGCGCCGCGGCCCTCTTCAGGCGCTCCACCATGGCCGGCCTGTCTTCCTCCCCGCGTGACAGGGCCACCTCGTCTACTATGCGCAGGCCGAAGGAGGAGGGGCGGAAGGATTGGTGAAAATGGCGCAGCGCCACCTTGTCGCCTATCAGCATGGTGGGCTTGCCGACCAGTATGCCATAGCGGAAGCCATGGCGGGCGAGATGGAACATGCCCTCGCGCAGCGCCAGCAGGGCGCCGAACCCGGCGACATAGATGAGGGCCACGGCGGCGCGCGAGAAAGCGCCGGTTTCCTTCACCAGGAAGCTCATGATGAGCAGGGTGAGGAAGGCATAGTTCCAGGCGGCGAACATGGATTCCACGTTGCGCCCCTCGGACAGCAGGGTGGTCACCAGGTATTGGCCGCGCGCCACCCGCAGCGGCACGTATATGGCGGCGATGAGCAACCCGGCGGCCAGGTAATGCTGGCCTACCCCGTAGCTGCCGTAGATGAACCAGTGGTATAGCCACGATACGCCGATGGAGGCGGCCACTATGAGGATGAAATCCGCCAGCGCCCCCAATACGGCGAACAACTGGTCGCTGATGGCGAAGGGATATCGTCTTACCGCTGCCTCGCGGGCTGGTGATGGCAAATGTTCCATGGCAGGCGCTCCACGGTAGGCCGCCATGTATCGTTATGAAACGACACACGCACGGCGCTGACCACTTTGCGCCTTGCAATGCAAGCTTGTTGCCAGTTGCCTGTTTGCCATCCCCGGCCGCGCAAGGATGATGAGGGAGATTATTATGAGGATGAGGAGGATGAGGAGGAGGACGCCCCGCGCCCCATGGCTCCCCAGAAGGCGATGGCCGCGGTAACCAGCGACACGATGACGTTCCAGCCGGCGAACGACAGCCCGAGGAAGCGCACCGGCGCCTCGTCGCACAGCACCACCCGGCGCGACAGGTCTGGCAGCGCGCCGGTCAGGTTGCCCACCCCGGTGCAGGAGGCCGGCCCCGGCCACCACTTCCACTCTATGCCGGCGTGCCACGCGGCAAGCCCGGCTTCGCCGAGCATGATCAGCCCGACCAGCAGCAAGCCCCAGCGGATGAACCTGTCATGCCCCTTGGAGGCGAAGAAGGTCAGCAGCAGGCCGAACGAGGCAAGGAAATACCACGCCTTGCGCTGCATGTAGCACAGCTCGCAGGGCTCGTATTTCATCACGTGCTCGAACACCAGCGCCCCGCTCACCGTCACCACGGCGATGGCGAAGACCAAGGCGGAGGCCGCGAGCCTGCGGTTTTCCAGAAATTGCCTGATCATGATCGAATATGCCCTGCCTGTGTCCGGCCAATCCATTCACATCACATAGCGCATGGCCACGAAACCGCCAACCAGCAAAACCCCCAGCAGCAGCGTTATCCAGCCGAGGTATTTCTCCAGTATCTCCCGCGCCGCCGGGCCGAACCAGTATAGCAGGCCTGCCAGCAGGAAGAAGCGCGCGCCACGCGCCGCTACTGAGGCGATCATGAATATGGCGAAATCCAGCTTCGTTACGCCGCTGGCGATGGTGATAACCTTGTAGGGAAAGGGCGTGATGCCGGCGAACAGCACGATGGCCGCGCCGTTTTCGTTGTACCAGCCGGTGAACTTGCCGAATTTTTCGCTCATTCCGTAGAATTCTATGATCGCCTGCCCCAGGGTGTCATAGAGAAAATAGCCGATGGCGTAACCGGCGATGCCGCCGAGCACCGAGGCGATGGTGCATACCGTGGCCAGCCACCACACCCGCCCGCGGCGCGCCAGCCCCATGGGAATGAGCAGGGCGTCGGGCGGAATGGGAAACACCGAGCTTTCAACGAAGGCCACCACCGCCAGCGCCCAGGTGGCGTTGTGGTGGGCGGCCAGCCGCATCATCCATTCATAAGCCCTGCGAATCATGCCGCGAACCATATGCCCCCCGTTCCCCCTTGGCAATCACGCGCACATGGGAAAACGGAAAATCAGGGGCCAGGGTCTGGTCTATCGCAGGCTGGCAAGGAACTCGGCTATCGCCCGCAGGTCATCGTCGTTCAGTTGCGCCAGCGCCGCCAGCACTTCGTTCATGCCGCCTTCGTCCATGCGCTCGTCGCCCCTGGCCGCGCCGTTCTTCAGCGCCTGATAAAGGGCCTCGGCATTCTTGTAGCGCCCGCGCCGTATGAGGTTGCGCAGGCTGGGAACCTCCACCTTGTCCACCGGGTGCGGGCCGCCGGCCAGCCAGCGCGAGCGGTCGAGCAGCATTAGGTTGTTGCGCCGCGTGTGGCATTCGCCGCAATGCCCCGGCCCCAGCACCAGGTAGGCGCCGCGGTTCCATGCCTTGCCCTTGCCCGGCAGGGGGCGGAATTCATGCTTCGGCAGGGCCAGCCACTTCCAGAAGGCCAGCATGTAGCGCCCTGTGGTGAACTCGGCCCGTTTCACCTCGTTGCGCACCGCCGGCAGGGTCTTCAGGTAGGCGAACAGGTCGAGGATATCGGTGGTCTTCATCCACGCGTAGGAGGTATATGGAAAGGCCGGTATGTAATGCACGCCGCCCGGCCCCAGCCCGCGCTTCATGGCGTTGACGAAATCGACGGGCCGCCACTTGCCTATGCCGGTTTCGGCGTCGGGGGTTATGTTGGGGGCCGGTATCCTGTCACCCGGCACCTTAAGCGAGCGGCCCCCGGCGGGCAGCTCCACCTGTGCGCCGCGCCCGCGATGGCAGGAGATGCAGCCGCCCAGCACATAGAGCATCCTGCCGTTTTCCACGTCGGCCCCGTAGCCCGCCGGCAGGGCGCTCTCCGGCAGCGGCCGGGACAATTGCCGGTAGGCGACGGCCAGCCCCGCCGCCAGCAGCACGATGCCCGCCAGCAGCGACCACAGGACGGGGTGTCTCTTGAAGGCCTTCCACATGGCCCGCACTCATGCCAGCCCGGCGCATCTCCGGCAAGGGCCATTTTGCCGCCTGCGCGCTTGGCAGTTCACGCCGCTTGCCGTAAAAGG
>CAZXTT010000179.1:0-2408 GCA_964643775.1 uncultured Rhizobiaceae bacterium
GACAGGCTGATCGTGTTCACCGGGCTTTCCGGCTCCGGCAAGAGTTCCCTGGCCTTCGACACCATCTATTCGGAGGGCCAGCGGCGCTACGTGGAGAGCCTTTCGGCCTATGCGCGGCAGTTCCTGGAGATGATGGCCAAGCCGGACGTTGACGCCATAGAGGGGCTTTCGCCGGCCATATCCATCGAGCAGAAGACGACGAGCAAGAACCCGCGCTCCACCGTGGGCACGGTGACCGAGATATACGACTACATGCGCCTGCTGTTCGCGCGCGTCGGCGTGCCTTATTCGCCGGCCACGGGGCTGCCCATCGAGAGCCAGACGGTCACCCAGATGGTGGACAGGCTGCTGGCGCTGGAGGAGGGCACGCGGCTTTACCTGCTGGCCCCCATTGTGCGCGGGCGCAAGGGGGAATACCGCAAGGAATTCGCCGAGCTGCTGCGCGCCGGGTTCCAGCGGGTGAAGGTGGACGGCGCGTTCCATCACCTGGAGGAGCCGCCAGCGCTGGACAAGAACTTCAAGCACGACATCGAGGTGGTGGTTGACCGGCTGGTCATGCGCCCCGATCTCGGCAACCGGCTGGCGGATTCGCTGGAGACGGCGCTGAAGCTGGCCGATGGGCTGGCCATCGCCGAGTTCGCCGACGAGGTGGACGACAAGGGCGAGCCGAAGCGCATCGTCTTCTCGCAGCGCTTCGCCTGCCCGGTGTCGGGCTTCACCATCGAGGAGATAGAGCCCAGGCTGTTTTCCTTCAACAATCCATTCGGGGCCTGCCCGGAGTGTGACGGGCTGGGCAGCCGCCTGTCGTTCGAGCCGGCCCTCGTGGTGCCCGACGATTCCCTGAGCCTGCGCGAGGGGGCGATAGCGCCGTGGGCGCGCACCGGCAGCTCGTCGCCATATTACGAACAGGCGCTGAGCGCCATATGCCGCCATTACGGGGCGTCGATGGACGCGCCGTGGAAGGAGCTGCCGCGGGAGGTGCGCGACGTCATCCTCTTCGGCTCCGGGGAGGAGGAGATAACCTTCGTCTACGACGACGGGGTAAGGCGCTTTCGCACCACCAAGGCCTTCGAGGGGGTGATAAACAACATCGCGCGGCGCTGGAAGGAGACGGAATCCAACCGCGTGCGCGAGGAGCTATCGCGCTATCAGTCCGACCACCCGTGCCCGGCCTGCTCGGGCTACCGGCTGAAGCCGCAGGCGCTGGCGGTGAAGATCGCCGGGCTGCACATAGGCGAGGTGGCGGCCATGTCCATCCGCGCCGCCCACGAGTGGTTCGCCACGGTGGACGAGACCCTGACCCCGGCGCGCCGCGAGATAGCCGCCCCCATACTGAAGGAAATCCGCGAGCGGCTGAGCTTTCTCATGGACGTGGGGCTCGATTACCTGACGCTGGAGCGCAAGTCGGGGACGCTGTCGGGCGGCGAGAGCCAGCGCATAAGGCTGGCCAGCCAGATAGGCTCCGGCCTGACCGGCGTGCTATACGTGCTGGACGAGCCGAGCATCGGCCTGCACCAGCGCGACAACGGCCGCCTGCTGGCCACCCTTACCCGCCTGCGCGACCTGGGCAACACGGTCATAGTGGTGGAGCACGACGAGGACGCCATAAGAAGCGCCGACTTCGTGCTCGACATAGGCCCCGGGGCGGGCGTCCACGGCGGCGAGATAGTGGCCCAGGGGACGCCTAAAGAGATCATGGCCTCTCCCGCCTCGCTGACCGGGCAATACCTGTCGGGCCACCTGTCCATCCCGGTGCCGCAAAGGCGCCGCGAGCCGAAGCGCGGGCGCTGGCTGAAGGTGATCGGGGCGCGGGCCAACAACCTGAAGGACATCACGGCGGAATTTCCCCTCGGCCTGTTCGTCTGCGTCACCGGCGTGTCGGGCTCCGGCAAGTCCACCCTGACGGTGGACACCCTCTACGCGGCGGCGGCCCGCAAGCTGATGAAGGCGCGGACGAACCCGGCGGAACACGCGCGCATCGAGGGGCTGGAACACCTGGACAAGATCATCGACATAGACCAGAGCCCCATAGGCCGCACGCCGCGCTCCAACCCCGCCACCTACACCGGGGCCTTCACCCCCATCCGCGAATGGTTCGCCTCGCTGCCGGAGGCGCGCGCCCGCGGATACGGCCCGGGGCGCTTTTCCTTCAACGTCAAGGGTGGGCGCTGCGAGGCCTGCAAGGGCGACGGGGTAATCAAGATAGAGATGCACTTCTTGCCCGATGTCTACGTCACCTGCGAGCAATGCAACGGCGCGCGCTACAACCGCGAGACGCTGCAGATCACCTGGAAGGGCAAGACCATAGCCGACGTGCTCGACATGACGGTGAGCGAGGCGGTGGAATTCTTCTCTGCCGTGCCGGCGGTGCGCGACAAGCTGAGGATGCTGGAAAGGGTGGGGCTGGG